>JANLSL010000264.1:0-2258 GCA_031362385.1 Alphaproteobacteria bacterium
ACGCTTCATCCAAACTGCACTCCGGGAGTGGGCCTATGCCCAGGCCTATGACACGTCAGATCAACGCGCCGACGAAATGCCGATCTGGTTGCACAGATACAACTGGCATCGACCTCACGGCGGGATAAACTCGCAAACACCTATCAGTCGTCTCGGTCTAACCGGGAACAACCTATTGAGGCTCCACAGCTAGAGCAAGCAGCGTTAAGTTGGAATCGAGCTGCTTGCTCTCAGTTATTGTTTGGTCGCGTCGTTTTACGGAAAACCGGAATCCACTTTTCCGTACGACGCTCTAATGCGGTAAAGTTGCTCACATGGTTAATTTTGTGGGCAAGACACTGTTTTAGTTAATCAAATAAGACATTTACGGCCCCTCGCCCGACCTGCAGAGCGACGAAGGTGATGGTCAATCAAGGCTTTGCTCGATTGGCGCGCAACTCACTTAAAGTGAAATTCATCGGCACAACGGGCTGGGTGTTTCGCCCTAGCGTTGAGATATCACCAGAGTTATCCACAGTTCCTTGGCCTATTATAACCGTGCTTTTGCGCATCATTAGAACACCGGGATTGACGCGCCTGCGCCCGGTCATCAGATAACACTATGCCCACCTTAAAGCGGACCACACCCACAGCACCGCAGCTCGCACCTGAGCAGAACAATTCAGAGTCTGCTGTGCCTCAGCGCCCCTCAAACGGTTTGGCTGTGCTGATTGAGGTTGTGGCAACATTGCCCAGCACGCCAGGCGTTTACCGCATGATCAACGCCACCGGCGATGTGCTGTATGTGGGCAAAGCCAAGAATCTTAAAAAACGTGTTGTGTCGTACACACGCGTTGATCGTATGCCGATGCGTCTTCAGCGCATGGTCTATGAAACCAACCATCTTGAAATCGTGGTCACGCACACTGAAGCCGAAGCGTTGCTGCTGGAAAGCAACCTGATCAAACAACTCAAACCGCGCTACAACATTCTACTCCGCGACGACAAGTCGTTCCCCTACATCATGGTGGCAGGGCATCATCCGTTTCCACGCATTCTCAAACACCGTGGGGCGCGCACCAAAGGCAACGAATATTTCGGGCCGTTTGCCTCGACCAGCGCCGTCAATCGCACGCTGACAACACTCCAAAAGGTTTTTTTGCTGCGCAGTTGCACTGACGCGGTGTTCACCAATCGAACCCGACCATGTCTGCTTCATCAGATCAAACGGTGTGCTGCGCCGTGCGTGGGGAAAGTCGGGGCAGTCGAGTACGCTGATTTGGTGCGCCAATCACGTGAGTTTTTACATGGTGACAGCCGCGCGATCCAAAACGAGATGGCTAAAAAAATGGACGCCGCTAGTGCGCAGCTTGATTTCGAGACTGCCGCACAGTTCCGCGATCGCATTCGCGCGTTAACGGTAGTGCAATCTCATCAGGACATTAATGTCGCCGGAATGGCGGAAACCGACGTGATTGCCCTGCACCGTGCAGGGGGGCAAAGCTGCGTGCAGATTTTCTTTTTTCGGGGCGGGCAAAACTTTGGCAACCGCGCCTATTTCCCATCTCATGCGGCTGAAGACGAAGATGGCGCTATTCTTGAAGCCTTTGTGGGGCAATTCTACGCTGCTGCGCCGCCGCCGAAGGAGATTCTCCTCAGCGCACCAATCCCCAATCGGCAACTGGTCACGGATGCCTTGGCGCTGAGGGCTAATCGCAAGGTTGAACTGAGTGTGCCGCAGCGCGGTGATCGCAAAAAACTGATGGATCATGCGCGGACGAATGCGCGCGAGGCCCTGCTACGCCGCGCAGCTGAGAATAGCGCGCAACGCACATTGCTTGAGGGTACTGCCGAGGTATTCAAACTGTCAGCTGTTCCTGAGCGCATTGAGGTTTACGATAATTCGCACATCTCGGGAACAAATATGGTCGGCGGTATGATCGTGGCAGGCCCGGCTGGGCTGATGAAAAATTCATACCGGAAATTCAACATCAAAACGCCTGACTTGGCGCCGGGCGATGACTACGGCGCAATGCGCGAAGTGCTACATCGCCGCTTCTCACGCGCACAAAGTGAAGACCCCGAACGCACGCTTGGCCAATGGCCAGACTTAGTATTGCTGGACGGTGGCGCAGGCCAATTGAACGCAGGACTGCAAGTTTTTGCCGACCTTGGCATCGATGACATCCCCATTGCCGCGATCTCAAAGGGGCCAGACCGTAACGCAGGCCGCGAACACTTCCACATGCCGGGGCAAGCCTCGTTCATGCTACCGCCGA
>JANLSL010000287.1:0-2414 GCA_031362385.1 Alphaproteobacteria bacterium
GGCCTTGAAATCGTCGATACCGTTGCGGCAGCACAGTTCATCGTCAATACCGGCCCCAGCGAACTCACCCACCAGGTCGCCGATTATCAAAGCGTGCTTGATGCAGGAATCGCATTGCACTTACCCATGGTGTGCGCCAACCCCGACATCGTGGTGTTGCGGGCGGGCAAGCCTGTGGTGTGCGCAGGCGCGATTGCTGAACACTATAAATCGCAAGGCGGGCAGGTGGTTTATCGCGGCAAGCCTGACCCTGCGATCTATGCCCTGGCAGCGCGCATGCTGGGGGTGAGCGATTCGCGCCGGGTTGTGGTGATCGGTGACGCGCTTGAAACCGATGTGAAGGGCGCTACTGCGGCCGGCTTTGATTCGGTTTGGTGTACCGGTGGTATTCATGCCGCAGCACTGGGTTGCGCGTATGGCGTGGCGGCTGATCCTGCCCGCGCCGAGAAAGTGGCGGCAGAATTTGGGCATACCCCGACCGCGACGATCCCAGGGTTTACGTATTAATTTGAATTAGCCGTTCTCGGGCGAGAACTGCTCCATCAAAATCCGTTCACTAAGATTCATTTCTGGATCAAACAGCAGACAGATTTTTGTCGCACGATCTTCCGAGACTGTTACCTGCACCACATCGCGCACTTCATCACGATCGGCCACTGCGCTCACCGGGCGTTTGTTCGCCTCAAGCACATCAAAGCGCACGCTTGCTGTATGGGGCAAAATCGCGCCGCGCCATCGGCGTGGGCGAAACGCGCTAATGGGCGTGAGTGCGAGAATGTTGGAATCAAGTGGCAAGACAGGCCCGTGGACCGACAAGTTATAAGCCGTGCTGCCCGCTGTGGTACATACCAGCGCGCCGTCACACACCAGCTCGCTCAAGCGCTCGCGTCCGTCGATGGCAATGCGCAACCGTGCGGCTTGGCGGGTTTGGCGCAGCATCGAGACCTCGTTGATCGCCAGTGCGATGTGTTTGGTGCCATCGCTGGTGATGGCTTCCATCCGCAAGGGATGCAGGCGAACTTCTTGCGCGCGTTCTAATCGTTCGCGCAAATTGATATCATCATAGCGGTTCATCAAAAAACCAACTGTGCCCCGATGCATACCGAACACCGGGCGGCCTTGCTTCATGTTCGTGTGCAAAGCTTCGAGCATGAATCCGTCGCCGCCCAGGGCCACAATCACATCAGCATCTTCAGGGGCATGTTGACCGTATTTTTGCGTCAGCGCGTTCAACGCCTCGCGCGCGGCGGGCGTGTCGGCAGCAGCAAAGGCGATCCGTGAAAAGGTCATATCAAGGTCCGATGAGGGGGCGGGGGGTGCGGCGTTAGCCGCCGGTCACACTCATGTGACGGCTGACCGCAGGTTTGTTGTGACGACGATCAATGATGAAATCATGACCCTTGGGTTTGCGTCCAATCGCTTCGTGAATGCCATTGATCAATGGCGCATTGCTTTCGCTGGCGCGCAAGGGTGTGCGCAAATCAGCCGCGTCGTCTTGGCCCAAGCACATATAAAGTGTGCCGGTGCATGTCAGGCGCACGCGGTTGCATGATTCACAAAAATTATGGGTCATGGGCGTGATAAAACCCACCCGTCCGCCGGTTTGGCTGCAGCGCATATAGCGCGCGGGCCCGCCGGTGGTGTCTCCAATCGGTTCGAGCGTCCAGCGCTGTCCGAGACGTGCGCGCACCATCGAGAGTGGCAAATACTGGTCGGTGCGGTCACCCGTAATGTCACCCATCGGCATAGTCTCGATGAATACAAGATCGAAGCCTTCTGTGCCGCACCAGGCGACGAGGTCATCGAACTCATCTTCGTTCACGCCGCGCATTGCCACGGTGTTGATCTTCACTTTCAATCCAGCAGCTTTTGCCGCGCTGATACCATCTATCACTTGCGCATGGTTGCCCCAGCGGGTGATCGTTTTAAAGCGGGCCGCATCGAGTGAATCGAGCGAGACATTAATGCGCCGCACACCGGCCGCATAAAGCGGCTCGGCGAATTTCGAAAGCTGAGTCCCGTTGGTGGTCAGCGTCAGTTCGTCCAAAGCGCCACTGCTGAGGTGTCGGCTGAGGCCTTGGAACAGGCTGAGTACGTTCTTGCGCACCAGTGGTTCGCCCCCCGTGATGCGCAACTTTCTCACGCCCAGATCGACAAAGGCCGAGCACAGCCGGTCCAGTTCTTCCAAGCTCAGGAGGTCATTTTTGGGCAGGAAAGTCATGTCTTCCGACATGCAGTAGACACACCGCAAGTCACACCGGTCAGTCACTGACACGCGCAGGTAATGGATGGCCCGGCCGAAGGGATCGATCATGTGAGGTACTATAAAACGCAGCAAAAAATAAAAGTGCCGCAAACCTTAACGTGGATTTGATATCATTGCTAATATAAGCCCTGAGGCGGGTCTGCCAAGT
>JANLSL010000295.1:0-2407 GCA_031362385.1 Alphaproteobacteria bacterium
AGCGGCGAGGCGCTCAAGGGGCGCTGGGCGAGAGGGCTGGCGGGGTTTCGATGGGGCTTTCTTTCGGGTCATGCGCTCAGGTTAACAGATTGTGCCATAAAGGAAAAAGTGGTTATCGCTGGCCACCGTTGCAAACCCCAAAACAGCCCCGATAGTGTTTGCAATACCTCCATGCCTGAGTATAGTCCGCCCGTTTCCGGCGGTACCCAAAGGCCGCCGTCATTTTCATGCGCACCGCCTTGGCTGGCGCGCGATCACAGGAGCTGCGGATGTTGGTTTCTCCGGCCTATGCCCAGGCCGCCGGTTTCGGCGATGCTGCCGGTGCTTTTACCTCGTTTGTTCCGCTTATATTGATTTTCGCGGTGTTCTATTTCTTGCTCATCCGCCCGCAGCAGAAAAAAATGAAAGAGCACAAGTCGATGCTCGATGCCGTGCGCCGGGGTGACCGGGTGGTCACCAATGGTGGCATCGTCGGGCTTGTGACCAAGGTTTTCGAAGTTGAACGCGAGCTTCAGGTTGAAATCGCCGAGGGTGTGCGCGTTCGTGTGATGCGTGACATGATCGCAAGTGTTGTCAGCAAAACCGAGCCGGTCGCTGCCAACGACGCGACGAAACCAGACTCAAGCAACGACAAAAAGGAATAAGGCGCGTCCTCTCGCGCTGATTGCCCCACCATGTTGCAATATTCCGCCACAAAAGCTGCAGTCGTCATTGCGATTACATTGCTGGGTTTTATTTTTGCCCTGCCCAATGTTCTCAGCAAAGATACTTTAGCATTGTTGCCGCCCAGCACGAAAAAGTGGTTCAAGCCGCTTCAGCTTGGTCTTGATTTGCAGGGCGGATCTTATCTCTTGCTCGAAGTTGATTTGAACACTGTTAACAAAGAACAGATCACCAATACCGAAGAACTCGTCCGGGGGGCCTTGCGCGAACCCCGTATTGCTTTTCGCAATCTGCGCGCCTCAGATGATGGAGTTTATGTCTCGATCACTGAGTCTGAGCAACTCAAGGCCGCGCGTGATGTTATCGTTAAAGCAACGCCGGGAATGACAGTTGAGAGCTTGGACGAAAACCGTATTCACGTTTTTATTACCGAAAAAGCGCGCCGAGACCGTGAAATTTCTGCGTTGGCGCAGAGTATCGAAATCGTGCGCCGCCGCGTTGATGAATTTGGCACCAGCGATCCGTCAATTCAGCGTCAGGGGCGCGACCGCATTATTGTGGAGTTGCCTGGTGTGAGTAATCCGGAGCGTATTAAACAATTGATTGGCCAAACCGCCAAGCTCAACTTCCATTTACTTGAGCCGGGGGTCAGCCCGCTTACCGACCCGCGCAATACCCCACCGGGCACGATGATGCTCCCTGGTGGACGTGATGACCCGCAAACGTATGCCGTGCGACGCCGCGTCGAAGTGAGTGGTGAGCGCTTGGTCGATGCCCAAGCCACCTTCCAAGAAGGTCGCCCGGTGGTGAACTTTCGGTTTGATACGGTCGGGGGGCGTCGCTTCGGTGCGGTAACGTCGGCAAACGTCAACCAACGCCTTGCTATTGTGCTCGATAACAAAGTGATTAGTGCTCCAAATATCAAAAGTCCGATTACCGGCGGCAGCGGAATTATTGAAGGCGGGTTCAGTGTCGAGGGCGCGCAAGATTTGGCGCTGCTGCTGCGTGCTGGCGCATTGCCTGCGCCTTTGTTAGTGCTTGAAGAACGCACTGTCGGCCCAGGTTTAGGTGAAGACTCAATCCGCGCAGGAACCTTGGCCAGCATCGTTGGCGCCGCACTCGTTATCGTGTTTATGATTATGGCGTACTTCACCTTCGGCGTCTTTGCCGTTATCGCGCTGATCGCTAATATCGTTTTATTGTTTGCCGTTCTGACCATCACAGGCTCAGTTCTCACGCTGCCCGGCATTGCCGGCATCGTGTTGGCACTTGGCATGGCGGTTGATGCCAACGTCTTGATTTATGAGCGTATGCGCGAAGAATGGCAGACCGGTCGATCACTGCTTAGTTCACTCACGTCGGGCTTCAATCAAGCCTTTATGACCATTGCTGACTCTAACATTACCGCGTTCATCGCTGGTGTGTTGCTGTTCTGGCTGGGTGCTGGCCCGGTGCGTGGCTTTGCTGTGACCCACATCGTCGGCCTTATCACCTCGATGTTCTCTGCAGTTATGATCACGCGACTGTTGGTGTGGACCTGGTTCCGCTTTGGCAACCGCAAGAATCTTCCGATTTAATGCGCGCAGGTTGACCTCAATTCCATGAAACCATTCATTCAATACCTGCCTAAAGACTTTAGCTTCGACTTCATCTCGTTTCGGATGTGGCCGATTGCGTTGTCGTAAACTCGTCGTCCAGCACGGCGTCGACCCAGGCACGGGGATCCTCCTCGTGCATCAGGCCC
>JANLSL010000296.1:0-5156 GCA_031362385.1 Alphaproteobacteria bacterium
TCAAAGGGTTCGCCTTCGTACGTGAGTTGCACATCACCAAAGGCAACCGAGCGATTGATCAGTGATGATGGTTTCAAAGTTCCATATATCTGCGGCAGGTTTATGTCCGCCCACTCTTCTTGCGTGGTGACCGCGTCTGCCTTCACCCACACATCGCGGCGGAAGGTTTCGTTGCGGATGAAATCGCGCTTGGCCTCCAGTTCGTTCCGGCTCGTGATGGTGCGGAACTCGTCATAAAGGTCTTGCGGGACTGCCAAATCAACCATGTTTAGGAATACAGTGGCAGAGCCTGCAAACTTAAGGCCGCGCGCTTCCATCATGGCGCGCAGCTCGGCAAAATAGAACGCGCGAAGGTGCTGGTTAAAATACTCGTGTGCCATATAGCGCGGGTCAAGCCGTTCAAGTTGGTCAACCACCTCGGCTAAAGCAGGGTTATCGCGAAAATATTTAATCTGCGCGTTTTTAAGTTTTTTCATCCACGCCAAACCAAGGCGCGCGCGCTCTAGCGTTGCCGTCGTGTCGGGAGTCAGCGAATAAATCATGTTGCGCAGGGGAATCTTTGATGCCCATCCGGGCATCGCGTTGCATCCGGTCAGTAACATGCCGCCTGGTTTTAAGCGCTTAGCCGCATCATCCAACACCGCCGTGCGGGTGGGCTCGTCGATCCAGCTGAGAATACCGTGCATGACAGCGAAATCGAGCGGCGGAATGTCACTGGGGCCTAAGTCGGCAAAGCCTTTGCATAGGAAGGTGGTGTTTTGCAGCCCGCCACGCAAAGCTAACGTTTCTGCGGTGCGAATGTGCTCGGCCAAAAAATCAACGCCGTAGAATTTTGCGTCAGGAAAACATCCGGCCAAAAGTGCAGCGGTCACACCGTTGCCACAGCCGTAATCGCACCAGGTGAACTCACCAGCCAGCGAACGGGGCCGATAACCACCTGCGGCCGCAGTCATGTTGATGTGGGCGGGCGCGTGGTCGCCATAAAACTCAGCGACATAGGCAACATCGGTGACATAGCCGCCGGTTTGTGTCGTCATAGATGCTCCCTCATGCTTTCATGATGTTTCTAGCAGTGCTGCCCCCCCAAAAGCAAAGCCCCGCGTGTGCTGCGGGGCTTTGGTGTGGGTCACTGACGAATCACACTACAACGATTGCTGTACCCATTCTGCCAGCTTGCTTTTGGGCAGGGCACCAACCTTGGTGGCAGCCAGTTTGCCGTCTTTGAAGATCATCAGCGTCGGGATGCCGCGCACACCGTACTGGGTGGGGGTCTGTGGGTTATCGTCAATGTTGACTTTGGCGATGGTCAGCTTGCCTTCCATCTCTTTGCCAATTTCGTCAAGCGAAGGGGCAATTTGACGGCACGGGCCGCACCATTCTGCCCAAAAATCCACCAAAACAGGCCCTTCGGCCTTCAACACATCTTGGTCGAAGGACGCATCAGTTACATGTTTCATTTGTATACCTTTTTGGGGGGTCATCTCGCGGCCCCCATTGATTTGTGTATAGCCAATTTAGGAAGGCTGTTCTTGCCCGTCAAGGGAGCCAAATATCTAGCTTTTCCAGGACAAACCGCTCGGGCGAAGCGGATTGCGCGGGGCGCGATTTTCGGCTGCAGCGGCCAGCCATTCGCGCTTTAATTTATAGTACCAGCGGGTTTGCTCATCGGCATCGCGAATCAGCATGGTGTGGGGGTCGAAGGCCTGGCCCGCGACCATGTCCATCACAGCGCGCCGGTCCTGGTCGAGAAAGCGCCACGCCACGGCACGCACAAACGGCGTCAGTAGTGCTCCGCCTGGCACGTTCCAATACATCACATGGTGAACTTCAGTCGTGGTTGCATTAATCGGGGTGCACGCTGTCAGGCCCGCATAGTCATAGCGTTGTGTCGTGGCGTGTTCGATACGTACCGATGGCAGCAGGTAGGTAATTTCTGTTTCAGGCGCACTCCCCAAAAACAAACGATAGGCACGCGAATTGCGCGATGCGCGGTGGCGATCCATCCGCCAGCCCAACTGGCCGGGTTGATCAACCGGCGAGAACTCTTTGTGTTTTTCGTGGATGCTTTTTTTGGTGCGCCAGAGGGCTGAGCGATGAACAAATGCACCGTGTGCAGGGTCCATCAACCCTGAAACCGCAAGATCAATATTGCACGCAAATGTCATCGAGATGTGCAACCCAAAGTGATCACCTATTGCAGGAACCTGCGGCACCGATGGTGGATCTGCCTTTCCGATATAAACCCAAATGTTTCCTTGGGTTTCGTCCACGCGGTAACATTGTGCGCGAATATCACCCGGTTGTGGTTTTTGCTGCGCGGTTTGCGAAGGAATTACCGTGCAGCGACCATCGGGTGCAAAGCGCCACCCATGATAGGGGCATTCAACTTCGCGACCATCAAACTGCCCGCGCGATAACAATGTGCCACGGTGGGGGCAGGTATCGCGCAAGGCGAAGACTTTTCCGTCGTGATCGCGCCCAATCAACACCGGCTCGCCCAGCAAAGTTCGATGCATAGTCTTGCCGCGTCTTAGGGCATGTGCGGGCGCTGCGTAATACCAGGCCTCGCGCAGCATTACGCCGTCCACGGCTGTTTGATCATCGGGGTCAGGAGAAGAATTCATGGGCTGATGCTGATGGTTCGGGACCTGAAGATCAAGCGGCGAGGTTCTTTAAGGCCGCATCGAGCAAGGTGGCCGGGACCTCCATGGTGAAAGGCCCATCTGTCCATAATAAGACGCAGCGCACAGTATGTTTGGGGTAAATCCGCTGCAGCACATCACAATAAACGGCCATTTGAAAAACATACCCTGCGTCGACTTTTTCAACCTCGCGCGGTGGCGGGCGATTGGTTTTGTAATCAATAATCCAAACCTCATCTGCGGTAATCGCAAGGCGGTCGACTTGGCCTGAAACCGCGTGGTTTCCCACCAGACCGACGATGGGCACTTCGGCCATTGAGTTAGTATCAAACAACGCTGCAAAGCTCGGGTTTGAGAGAACCGAGAGCGCCTCAGTAACAATTTTCTTTTGTTGCGCGGCGGGCAAATCCCAACTGGGTCGCGTGAGATAAGCCTCAGCCGCCGTGGCCCAGCGGCTTGGCGGCAGATCAGGCAGGGTCTGCAACAGACGGTGAATAATAAGCCCGCGCTGAAAGCGATGTTTGCTGTCTTCGACCAGTGGCGAGATCACGGTGGGTTCGGCGCGTGAAGCGCGCGAGGGGGCCAGGGGTTGCGGCGGATCGCGCTCAGGCAGTGGCAGCGAGGTTGCCCACGATGGAAGATCTGACGCAGTCAGCGGAGCAATATCACGATCTCCCTGCTTGGCCGCACCAGTTTGCTGGTTTTCAAGGACCAGCACCTCACTCGACGAGGTGATGTTTTGGTGCTCTAAAAATGCATCAGTTGTTTTGGTTGCTAAAAGCGCCACACCTGATCGGACCACATTGTACCAGCACTCAGACTTGGCAGTTTTTTTTGTTTCCCAACCGCAGATATACAACCGATCCTCAGCGCGCGTCATGGCGACATAGAGGAGCCGACGGTATTCCTCCATCTGAGAAACTTTGGCCGTGTCGCGTAAGGCACCTGAGATCGCATCACCTTCTTTCGCAGAAGGGCACCACAACAACATCGGCTCGTTGCCGCTCGTCCACATCATGCCATCGCGCTGCAACGGCACCTGCTTGGTATCGGGAAGAAAAACAATCGGCGCCTGCAAACCCTTCGAGCCATGCACGGTCATAATTCTAACCGCGTTGGTGCCGCCTTGCTCAAGATCACGCTTGATCTCGATGTCGTCTTGCTGAACCCACTGCAAAAAAGCCTGCAGCGAAGGCGGATGGGACCTTTCATAATCTAATGCCAATGATAGAAATTCATCAATCGGGTCATCGGCATCAAGGCCCAATCGCCCCAAACTTTTGCGCCGTCCGTCGCGCGCAACGCACACATGCGAAAACAACGCAAACGGCGTCAGATAGTCAGTTCGTGCTAACAAATCCGCAAGGAGCGCCCAGGCTTTTCCATAGTCACTGTCCGATCCTGCATGGGCACTCAGCGCCTCCCACAGCGATGCTGTGCCGCGCGGGTGAGTAAGCTCAAAGAGTTGCTCTTCATCTATTCCGAGCAAGGGGCTTTTGAGAACGGTTGCCAGGGTCAGATCGTCACTGGGCAGCAGCAGAAATTGGCCCAAGGCAATTAAATCCATCACTGCCAGCTGTTGCGGCAGAACCATGCGGTCAACGCCCGCGACTGGCACATTGAGTGCTTTGAGCTGACGCACCAGTTCATCAACGAACGAAGTTCGCCTGCGCACCAGAACCATAATGTCGCTGGCCTGAATGGCGCGATCACGCGCTGGCAGCATCTCTTTGGCCTCAATCATTCGTGCAATCCGCCGGGCGATGAGCAGGGCGAGCCGGTTCTGCGGTGAATCACCGCGCGTACGCTCTACTGGTGGTTTCCAGGGCGGCGGCTCATCGGATTGTACAGGAACCACCGGCGGCCATACTTCAACGCGCCCTGCCATCCCGTTGCGCGCGGACAAGTGCACGACTTTCTCGCCCGGGTCCGCAACGCCGCCTTTCGCAGTGTCTTGCGTGAACACGAGGTCAACGGCCTTGAGCACTGTTTCAGTCGACCGGAATGATACATTCATGGTCACGTCGCGCCATCCGCGCTCTGCCGCAACCACTTTTTGGGAGAAAATCTCGCGCCAGCGGGCGAAACCTTGGGGATCAGCACCTTGGAATGAATAGATCGACTGTTTGCTGTCGCCGACTGCAAAAACTGTTCGCCCAATTGTTGTGTGCAACGCGCGGTCTTCGAAGCGGCCTGCACCAGCAAAAAACTCATCGGCCAGCGCGCCAATAATGTCCCATTGCGCCGGGTTGGTATCTTGCGATTCATCAATCAGGATATGATCAATACCGCCGTCGAGTTTATAAAGCACCCAGGCTGCCACGCCAGGCGTTTGCAAAAGGCGCCGGGTGATTTGAATCAAGTCATCATAATCAAGCAATGAGCACAATTGTTTGTGCTTGCGGTAGCTGGCCAAAATTTCAACAGCCACAGCTAAAAGTGCCGACGTTGCCTCGGCTGTCTTAATGCTTGCCAGGCGCTCATGGAGTGTTTCA
This sequence comes from Alphaproteobacteria bacterium, assembly GCA_031362385.1. Classification (GTDB taxonomy): domain Bacteria; phylum Pseudomonadota; class Alphaproteobacteria; order Rhodospirillales; family Rhodospirillaceae. Next base: position 5,138 of record JANLSL010000296.1, read on the forward strand.
AGCCGCGTAGCTTCACGCT
>JANLSL010000307.1:0-1831 GCA_031362385.1 Alphaproteobacteria bacterium
GGCGGCGAGGAGCCGGATCGCTTCAAGCGGATGGCCAATGGCGATTCCATGCGCTCGGCTATCAAACAAGTAGCTTCCGGTCGGTTTGGGGTGACCACCGAGTACTTGGTCAATGCTGACGACATTCAAATCAAGATGGCCCAAGGGGCCAAGCCGGGCGAGGGTGGTCTGTTGCCTGGCGATAAGGTCAATGGGCCGATCGCTAAAGTGCGCCACTCAACACCAGGTGTCGGCTTGATCTCGCCGCCGCCCCACCACGACATTTATTCTATCGAAGACCTAGCGCAGCTGATTCACGATTTGAAGAACGTCAACCCAGCGGCGCGTATCAGTGTTAAATTGGTATCCGAAATCGGTGTTGGTACAGTGGCGGCAGGCGTGGCCAAAGCGCGCGCTGACCATGTGACGATTTCCGGTTTTGAAGGCGGCACGGGCGCCTCGCCGCTCACCTCGCTCACACATGCGGGCTCGCCCTGGGAAATTGGCATCGCCGAAACGCATCAAACATTAGTGTTGAATAATTTGCGCGGGCGGATTGCGGTGCAAGTCGACGGTGGGTTCCGCACCGGGCGCGATGTGGTGATTGGTGCGCTGCTGGGTGCTGATGAATTTGGTTTTGCCACAGCGCCGCTGATTGCGTTGGGCTGTATTATGATGCGCAAGTGTCATTTGAACACCTGTCCGGTGGGGGTTGCCACCCAAGACCCGGTTCTGCGCAAGCGCTTTACGGGCCAGCCGGAACACGTGATCAATTATTTGTTCTTTATTGCCGAAGAAGCCCGCCAGTTGATGGCGCAGATGGGCATTCGTAAGTTTGAGGACATGATCGGCCGCACTGAGCTGATCGACATGCGCAAGGCCACTGAGCACTACAAAGCCAAGGGCCTTGATTTTACGCGGCTGCTGCACCAGCCGGTTGTTGGTGCTCATGTTCTCAAGTCGCACAAGGAAACGCAAGACCACCAACTTGAGAAGGCGCTTGATCATCAATTGATCGCACAAGCTCAGCCCGCATTGATGAGCGGTAAGGCCGTCAAGATTGAATTGCCAATCCGCAACATCAATCGCACCGTCGGAGCCATGTTATCGGGCGATGTGGCACGGAAATATGGCCATGCCGGCCTAGCCGAGGACACCATCTCGGTGAAGTTCAAGGGCATTGCAGGCCAAAGCTTTGGCGCGTTCCTTGCGCGCGGTGTTTCGTTGGAACTTGTCGGTGCTGCCAACGATTACACCGGCAAAGGGTTATCAGGCGGTCGCATTGCGGTGTATCCACCGGCTGACTGCAAGGCTGACCCCGCGCAAAATATTATCGCGGGTAACACCACGCTGTATGGCGCGATTGAAGGCGAATGCTACCTCTCGGGTGTCGCGGGCGAGCGCTTTGCCGTGCGAAACTCGGGTGCAGTAACGGTTGTTGAGGGCGTGGGCGACCACGGCTGTGAATACATGACCGGCGGTGTCGTGGTGGTGATTGGCCAAACGGGTCGTAACTTTGCAGCAGGGATGTCAGGCGGCATTGCTTATGTGCTTGATGAAGACGGCACGTTTAAGCAACGCTGCAACATGGCGATGGTTGAGCTTGAGTCGATTAAGCCTGAAAAAATTAAACTCGGGGAAAACGGCTCGTTGCGCGACCTTATGGCTGATCCGCTGAGCAATGATGCCAAGCGTTTGCATCGGTTGATCGAACGCCATCGTCATTACACCAACAGTGCGCGCGCCAAGCTGATCCTCGATAACTGGGAAACCTATTTACCTAAGTTTGTGAAAGTAATGCCGGTTGATTTCCGCCGTGCGTTGAAGGAATTGGCTTCCGCCCAGCCTGCGC
>JANLSL010000323.1:0-2403 GCA_031362385.1 Alphaproteobacteria bacterium
GTCGACCAGTTCGAGGTAAAACTCATGAGGAGATAGAACGGCGCAGTCAGCCAAATCACGGGGCTGAGATACCCCAGCGGACCAAGGACAATCAGACATACAGCGTGGAGCAGCGCCACGATAAGCGGAGCGTCCGATCGCCCTTTGCCGAGCAACCAACTCATCAGCCAACCGACGCTGGGTGCGCTGGTGGCACCGATGATCGAACTGAAGACCAGGAAGTTGGCGGTCTGCTCAGGCGCCCAGCCATAGACCCGTACGAAAAAGGTTGGCCCCCACGTGATCTGCGCATAGATGCACAACACGTTGAGCGCAGCGCCGCACAGCAGCGCTGCGTAGGCCATTTTGTTTATTCTAATGTGACCCAACAATGGCTTTAAGCTGTTGCTATCGACTTTGGCTTTCTCCCGCCGCACGGGTTCGCGCACAGTCAGCATGAATACCGCGGCCACCACCACGCCGGGCACACCCACAACGAGGAACGCAATCTGCCAATCATGAAGCGCTGCGATGAATGGCGGCGCGATGTCGCGCACCATCGCAGCAAGGCTGACAGCATACCCGCCGACCTGAATACCAAGCGCGGTCCCGAAGGTACCGCCCAGCAGCAACAGGCCATACGCCTTGGCCCGGCTTTTCGGCGGCAAGTAGTCGGCAATCAGCGAACCCGCAATGGGCAGAACGCCAGCTTCGCCAAGGCCGACGAAAATGCGAGTTACGAAAAGCATCTCAAAGCTTTTTGTGAATCCGCCTGCGATGGTGGCAGCACTCCACACAAAGATGCTCAGCGCCAGCAGCAGCCGTCTGTCATTGCGATCGGTCACGAAGCCGAGAACCAATCCAAAGGTGGTATAACAAATAGCAAATGCGAGCCCTTGCAAAAGCCCCATTTGTGCGTCCGTCACGCCCAGATCTGCTTTCATCGGCTGAACAAGAAGGCCGATGATTGATCGGTCACAGATGGCAAAAGTATACGCAACCACCAGTGCCGCGATCACGTACCAGGCGTAGACTGCTGGCGGCCAGGCCTGCATTGGTGTTTTTGTCGCCGCGGCTATGTTGACTTCGGTAACTGTGCTCACGTGGCCCCCATTCATTCGCCCCACCATCTCAAGCCTGAACGGAAAAGCTATGCCATCAGGTCAACGAAAGGTGCCGACACCCCACAACACTGATCCTCATCTGGCAAGCGCTCATTCACCCGTTGTTCAATGCCGCCGCGCAGGGACCTAGCTAGAAGTGAGCAAGATCAAATCAATGCTGGGTCGCTAACCCGTTGATCCGATTGCATTGGCACACGTCGACCCGATGCGCGAATTGCCGCTCATCAGGGTGCGAACAGCGCAAGTCGGTGCTGTTGACACTCGATTGCCAAGGTTCACAATACGCACAGGTGGAGCTTAAGAATTCTGAGAGATAGCTCTTGCAGGCTGGGGAGGCTGCGCCATGGCAAAATCACCGTTGAAGACAAGCCGCGAAACGTACGCTGCGAATTTTGTAAAAGCTGACTATGACCGAGCCGTTTTCACCAATAACCCGTACGTCGATAGCGTCATTACTTCTTTGATGGCGCTCAGTGCTAATGTCTGGTCAATCCAGCGCCGCATGATGATTGTTGAAGTGCTACTGGAGAAAAATGGTGCGGTCACGCGCGAGATGATTGAGCAGTACCAGCCGACACGGGAAGAAGCGGCGGTCTGGCGCAAACAACGCGATAGCTTCGTTGCGGAGATCAATGACCCATTTAAGGAGATCGGCGACCTTCCGTATGCGGCATCCATCGATGTCCCCGATCCATCTGTCAAGAAAGCTCGTTGAAGTTTGAACACAGGAGATCATTCATGACCGACAGTCGTATATTGACCATGAAGCGGCGCGATGTGTTCTTAACGGCGGCGGCTGCCGCAGCCTCTGCAACGGCGCTGACCATGAAGTCTGCCGAAGGTAAAGAGATCGTGCGAACATTGGCTGTTCGCGGTCACGACGGCATTTACGCGCGCCTGCCAACACTGGCGCTTGAGAGCAAAGGGGATTTCTACGCTGGCCAGTATGTCTGGCGGGCAGCTCATTTGGAGTATGCAGCCGAGCAGCGGGCGCTGGAAATTTTGAAAGCGAAGGGCATTGACCCAAAATCCGACATGTCATGGGCAGAGGCAGTGGCCCTTCTGGAGAGCGATCCGTTAATTGCCATGACCTGCCGTGCCCGCAGCAGCCAACAAAAGCTGAAGTACCAGTTGCTTCAGAAGGCCTATCACGAACGGGCAGATGAATTTTTATCGGAAATGGAACGCGCCGACAAAATGGGTCCGGGTTCGCTCGAGCTCAATCCGAAAATGTTTCTTCCAGAATACACCACTCACGAGATTCATTCGATGCCCGGCGGTTATGTGGGCGATGCTTTCG
>JANLSL010000344.1:0-15426 GCA_031362385.1 Alphaproteobacteria bacterium
GCCCGGCCGAACGAAGACGCCATACCAGCTTGGCGCAAAGAAGGCCAAGTCGCATCGTGGCAGCTCAGTCGCACGTGGTCGGCAAACCGGATCGGGGCGGTCCCATATCATTTTGGCATTCATCTGCAAGCCGCACTGAACGTGCCGGTCGGCATTGTACAAGCTGCTCTCGGTGGCACATTGACTGAAGCATGGACCCCACGATTTGTGTTTGCCGAAAATAAAAGTTTCGCGCGTGATCTCGCGTGGATTGAGATTGCTGAAGCGCGTCAAAGTGAAGCTGAAATGAAAAGCTTGGCTGCATATAAGGATTGGATATCGGACTTTGACGGCAAGTCGAATCTCAGGAGCGCGCTTGCCCAATCACCACCACCTCAATGGCCGCGCAATCCAGGAAGTTGGTATAATCGGCCATCATGCTTCTATAATGGTATGGTGCACGGCATGACGCCTTATGCTTTAGCGGGAATGGCTTGGTATCAGGGTGAATCAAATGTTCCCCAGGCCGAGGAATTTGAGGCGCGGCTCTTTGCGTTTGTTGCATCGATGCGCAAGGTCTGGCGCAATGATTCTCTGCCATTCGGCATTGTACAGTTGGCGCCCTTCGACGGTCCCGATGCTAAAAAGATGCCACTTGCGTGGGAGGCTCAAGCCGCAGTCGCGCGCTCATCAAACGCAGGCCTCATCACGATCAGTGATCTTGTGCCCGATCTTGGCAATCTGCACCCGCCTGATAAGAAAAGTGTGGCGGAAAGACTTACACGATGGGCTTTGCATGCTGCTTATGGCCGTGCTGACGCGACACCCACCGGGCCGATTTTTCGTAAAGCAGTTGTCGAAAAAGGTCGGATCAGAGTGTTCTTCGACAGTGCGGCAGGGCTCTCAGGTCGTGGCGGCAGCCCCATTGGTGATTTTGAAATCGCTGGAAACGATCAGATGTTCTTCGCCGCTGATGCACGTATTGACGCCGACGGTATTATACTCAGCAGTTCTAAAGTAAAACGGCCAGTTGCGGTTCGATTTGGCTGGTCGCAGATTGCGCAGCCAAATCTCGTTAATGCCGCTGGCTATCCAGCAGCAAGTTTCCGAACTGATCGGTGGCCCATCAGCAACTAAGCGACTTGGCGGGAGGGTGTGTGTCCCTTCCATTTACCCCCCGTCCGGGCGTATTCGTGATTTCTGGCGCTTTTGTCGCACCACAACACACTGAAGACCGCAGTTTTCTTGGGCTTTCAGCCAAATTCCCTACTCAACATAATAGGGAATTATTTTCCCCGAACAGGAGCTGAATTTAGCGGACCAAGGAACGTAAATTTAGGAATGCGGGCTCTATGAGAGATACCGCAGAGTAAATCTAATCGTAGTCACGGCTCTATAGCGAAGAAAATTCTCTTATACGATTCTTCGGCAGTAGTTCGCGATGCGAAGTCCTCGTAAGCGATCAAAATTGCGCTCATGCTTAGGAACATCTTAAGCGCGGTTTATTGATGAACGACCACAAACGACGCGTATACGATTCAATTCTGGGGCTTCTCTCGAACGAAGACAACCCCACCCCGCTCGTGCGCCTGAACCGTGTGAGCCCTTTCAAGCACACACAGATTTTCGGGAAGCTCGAGTGGTACAACCCCTTTGGCGCCATCAAAGACCGGGTTGCGGCGAACCTTGTCCGTGACGCAGAGGAGAGGGGCGTCATCGAACCTCACAAAACAAACCTTGTCGAGCCATCCTCGGGAAATACTGGCATGGGCTTGGCGATGATTGGCAATGCCAAGGGCTATCATCTGCGCACCCCGCTTTCTTCAGCGATCCCGATAGAAAAGCGCGCGATTCTGCGCTTCGCCGGATGCGACGTGATTGAGCTGGATGATACGCTGTGCCCGGCACCCGGCGCCCCAGAAGGCGCCATCGCGATGGCCACCAACATGGCCAAGACCGAGCCTAATTATGTCATGCTAAATCAATACGAGAATGAGGCTAATCCAAACGCCCACTACCTTACGACGGGGCCAGAGATTTGGAAGCAAACTCAGGGTAAAGTCACTCATGTGGTCGCGGGTCTTGGAACATGTGGCACCATCACGGGCACGGGAAAGTTTCTCAAGGAACAAAATCAAAATGTGCAAGTGATTGGGGTGCACCCGTCCGAAGGGCACGACATACCTGGAGTACGCAGCATCAGGCAACTCAAGCAGACGAAGCTCTTTCGCCCTGAGCAGTACGATCATATGGTCGAAGTCTCCAACGACGAAGCTTTCGCGATGTGTTTGCGATTAAATCGTGAGGAAAGCATTATCGCAGGGCCTAGTTCAGGCATGGCCCTGGTCGGCGCCCTCAAGTTAGTAAAAGATAACCCCGACGCCATCGTGGTCGTGATATTTCCTGATAATATCTTGAAATACGCCACTTCAGTGCAGCGCCATTTCCCCGCGATGTTCAAGGGTGCGAATGACGCGCCACCACCTGAAAGCGCCAATGGCGAGCTCTTCGCGGCACTGATAGAAAATTCGCGCAATCCGCATGATACTATTGAGATCGATGCGGCCAGCGCTTTCCTTCAGGGTGACAAAAAACCATTGCTTATCGATGTGCGCGACCACGAGACATTCCTCAAGGAGCATGTCGTTGGCGCCATTAACATGCCACTTGATGAGTTGAACAACCTTACCGCCGAGTTACCTGATGATCGGGAAACGCCGATCTTTACGGTTTGTAACCGCGGAAAAATGTCCCTTTCAGGGCTGCTGATCCTCAAGTCGCACGGTTATAAGAATGTACGCAGCATCAACGGAGGCACCGTCGGCTGGCGAGAGAAAGGTTTTTCTGTCGAAGGCATTTAGCCGAGGCGCGGCGCCTCAGTTCATCAATTATGCGAATTGAGAGAATCTATCTGCATCCAGCCCTCCAGAGCGATAAAACTTCCCTAAATCGCGGATTGCGGAGTTAGCACGAAAACTTTGTCTACTCGCGCACTACAGGACGGCCTTAATCACCCCATACCTCATCATTGGTGACGACTGCCAGCCAACTGTAAAATGTTAGATTTTGAAAGACATAGCCAGGTTCAGGAAATCTCCGGCATCTCAGAAACCAAAGCTTCAACGATACACATTGTTGGTGCTGGGGCTGGAGATGCGTCGCATCTTACGTTGGCCGCCGCTGAAGCGATATCCAACGCCGATGTGATTTTCGTGGATGATTTGGTGGACTCCTCAATCCAAGCGCTGATCCCCGAGCACGTCGAGATCCGCAAAGTTGGAAAGCGCGCGGGCAGGCTATCGGCCACGCAAGATCAAATCATCGCAGGGTTGATTACTTCTGCTAAAGCGGGGCAGCGCGTCGTTAGACTGAAGGGTGGAGACCCATTCATTTTCGGGCGTGGCGGGGAAGAGGCCTCAGCTTTGCGGGCGACTGGGCTCGATGTGGTTATCACTCCCGGCATGACGGCAGCGCTGATTGCGGCGGCCTCGACTGAGATTCCACTGACGGATCGCCGGTGTGCCCAACAGGTGACATTTATCACGGGGACTGACAGCGGCAACGATGTGCCAGCGCTCAAAGGGCTGGCGGGCCCTGGACGGACCTTGGTGATTTATATGGGCAGTCGCCAAGCTCGTCGCATTTCAGAGCAACTCCAGGCCGACCGCGTACCGCCCAACTTTCCTGCGGCAATTGTGCAAGACGCCGGGCGGCCCAGCCAAAACCTTATTATTACAACTGTAGGCCAATTGGCAGCAGCGATAGCGCGCGGCGATCATTCAAAGCCAGCGATTATCATTGTGGGTGAGGTTGTGTCGCTTTGCCCGACAAGCCAAGCCGAATCTTATCAAGAGGTCCATTTCGCCCATGGCTAAAACCTCATCTGCACCTAAAGCTATTACAGCTAACCGTTTGCAAGACGGCGAGGTTGTCTATTTGGCGGCCAATGGCGTGTGGTCCACGTTATTCGCTGATGCTGTGATCGTGGCTGACGCGGGCAATCTGAAAGCGCTGCTGGATAGTGCGTCAAGCCGCGCAAATCTGAATGAAGTCGTCGACCCAGTTGCCATCGATACGGCAGGCCATGACTTTCCATCTCCCGCCAGTCTCAGGGAAAAAATTCGGTTGCGCGGTCCGACAGTTCGCCCCGATCTTGCCCGAATTTAGCCTGGGTTGTTGCCAATGTATTCCTACGACACATTTGACCAAACACTCGTTGAGCAGCGCGCTGCCGAGTTTCGCGCACAAGTCGCCCGGCGTCTCTCCGGCGATCTGACCGAAGAGCATTTTCGTCCGCTGCGCTTGCTCAACGGTCTTTATCTGCAACTTCATGCTTACATGCTGCGCGTCGCTATTCCCTACGGCACGCTTTCATCGCGGCAGCTTCATATGTTAGCCGATATCGCCACCAAGTATGACCGCGGTTATGGCCATTTCACCACACGTCAAAACATTCAATACAACTGGATTAAGTTGGAAGAATCCCCCGATATCCTTGATGACTTGGCAGCCGTCGAGATGCACGCCATTCAAACCAGCGGCAATGTCATTCGTAATGTGACAGCCGACCATTTTGCTGGCGTGATCCCCAACGAGGCGGATGATCCGCGCATTACCTGTGAAATTATCCGGCAGTGGTCGACCTTGCACCCGGAGTTTTCATTTCTGCCACGCAAGTTCAAAATTGCAGTCACGGGGGCGGCTGAAGACCGTGCCGCCATCCGGTTCCACGACATTGGTATCCGTATCCGGCGCGATACGGCGGGCGTTCTTGTAAATGATATCTACGTTGGCGGCGGTATGGGTCGAACGCCTTTCGTCGGGCCGTTGGTGCGTGAGTCGCTTCCAGAATCAGAATTGCTCTCGTATTTAGAGGCAGTCTTGCGCGTCTATAACCGCTATGGCCGCCGCGACAATATCTACAAAGCGCGCATTAAAATTCTTGTCGATGCCCTGGGCGTTGATGAATTTAGCCGTCAGATTGAATTAGAGTTTGCACAGACGCGTGTTGAGGGACTCGACCTTCCGCAGGAGGAAGTGCAACGCATCAGAGCCTTCTTTGCCGAGCCACCTTACGAAACCAGCCTCCCAAGCGAGCTGGCTAAACATCATGAAGTCAGCACCCCAGCTTTTCACGACTGGTTGAGAGCGAGTGTGTTGCCGCATAAGGCACCCGGCTACGCCATTGTAACGATTTCGCTGAAACCCATTGGCGGAATACCCGGAGATGCATCTACCCAGCAGATGCATGCCATTGCCAGCTTGGCTGAGCGGCTTAGCCTCGATGAGATTCGCGTGACCCACGAGCAGAACTTAGTTTTGCCACACGTGCGCCAAATTGATCTTCATGAGGTATGGAAGGCGCTGGTGGCGGAGGGCCTGGCAACGCCCAATGTCGGTTTGGTCTCCGACATCATTTCCTGCCCTGGGCTTGACTACTGCTCATTAGCCAACGCTCGTTCAATTCCCATCGCGCAGCGCATTTCCGAACGCTTTGCCGAATTAAAGCAGCAGCACGATATCGGGCCGCTGAAGATCAAGATCTCGGGTTGCATCAATGGCTGCGGCCATCATCATGCGGGCCACATTGGGATTCTTGGCGTCGACCGGAAAGGCGAGGAATTTTATCAGATTATGCTGGGCGGATCAGGTGATGAGACCGCTTCTATTGGCGAACTGCTCGGGCCAGGGTTTTCATCCGACACTGTTGTCGATGCCGTCGCAAACGTCGTGAAAACTTATCTTGATCTGCGTCATCCCGGCGAAATCTTCCTATATGCCGTACGCCGCCTCGGCTTGGTCCCGTTCAAGGAGCGCCTCTATGCCCGCTCTTGATCAAACAGGAGCCGTAACAGCCCAATGGCATGTCGCTAGCGACGAGGAAGACCTCGATCACTTGCGCTCCACCATTGTTACCCTCGCGCGGTTCTTGAGCAAATCGGAACCGGACGTTGGTCTGCTGCTCTCGCCAGACGCAGAGCTGGACCCTGTAGCAGCGCACCTTGGTGGCCTAAAGCACATCGGTGTAACATTTAGTACGTTTAAGGATGGACGGCCATTCTCATTGGGCCGCCTCCTGCGGTCGCGTTATGGGTTTCGCGGTGATCTGCGCGCCTATGGAGCGTTTATCCCCGACCAAGGTGCCTTTCTTGTGCGCTGTGGGTTTACCTCCTTCGAGGTGGCTGATGGCTTTGATGTTGTCGCATTGCGCAAGAATATAAATCATTTCTCGAATGCTTATCAGCAGCCCCACGGTACGGCGGCATCCATAGTCGGGTTGCGGCAAGCGCGCGGCGCGCGGTTATGAGTGATAACCTGCCCCAACGCCTCGCTGGATTGATGGAGCGATATAACTCTGCAAATGCCCGCGATCTCCTGGCGGCTGCAATCGTCACTGAATTTCCTGGGCAAATAGCGTTGGTGTCATCCTTCGGTGCAGAATCGGCAGTGCTGTTGCATATAGTGGCCGGCATCAACCCCGATACAGATGTGATATTTCTCGATACCGGCAAACACTTTGGTGAAACAATTCGATACCGCAACACGCTGGTATCTCTTCTTGGTTTAACGCGCGTACACTCGGTGACACCCAGCGCTTCGGTTGTGGCATCTCGCGACGCCAGGAGCATACTGTGGTCTGAAAATCCCGACCAATGTTGCGAGTTGCGCAAGGTCGAACCGCTCGCCAACGCTCTGGCGCCTTTTGCAGCATGGATTACAGGCCGTAAAAGCCATCAGTCGGCTGAGCGAAACCAGTTACCAAAGATCGAGTATGCTGATGGAAAGTTCAAATTTAATCCACTTGCCCTGTGGTCGCGCATAGAACTTGTATCTTATCTCGATACGCATGGCCTACCGCGTCATCCGCTGGAAGCGGTGGGCTATTTATCAATCGGTTGCACACCATGCACTGACCGTGGGTACCCTGGCGAAGACTTGCGGGCAGGCCGTTGGCGTGGGCGCAATAAGACAGAATGCGGCATTCATCTCTCGAAACAACTTCGAGCCGCGCCATGAATCAAATTGTTCATTCACATGTACAGCCGAGCGCTGTGTCATCTGCGCAGCTAGAGCCATTTGACTACAGTGATTATTTTTCCGATTCCCTGCAGGCCTTAAAACGCGAAGGAAATTATCGCCACTTTGCGCGTCTGTCGCGCATCCCCGGCGAATGGCCCAAGGCCATGCTGCACGATCACTCGGGCGCGCGTCAGGTAACGGTGTGGTGCTCGAATGACTACCTCGGAATGGGCTCGCATCCAGTAACAACCGAGGCGATGGCTAAGGTTGCGCAGCACGAAAGCGCTGGTGCGGGGGGCACGCGCAACATTTCCGGCACGCACCAATTGCACGCGGCACTGGAAAACGAGTTAGCCGCCCTTCACAGAAAACCAGCGGCCCTGCTGTTCAATTCGGGCTATCTTGCAAATCTCGGTAGTTTGGCGACCTTGGCGTCTAAGCTGCCAGATTGCGTCGTCATTTCAGACGAGCGCAATCATGCTTCGATGATTGCAGGCATTCAGGCCGCGCGGGTTGAGAAGTTGATATTTCGGCATAATGACTTATCTCATTTGGAGTCAATATTGCTGCGTCTGCCCGTCCATCGCCCCAAAATTATTGCCTTTGAGTCCATCTATTCAATGGATGGGACGATCAGCGACATAGCTGGCATAACGTCTCTTGCGCGGCGCTTTGGGGCGTTGACGTATCTGGATGAAGTGCATGCCGTTGGTCTTTATGGCCCCGGCGGTGCTGGCATCGCAGATCGAGAAGGGGTTGCGGGCAAGGTCGACATCATTCAAGGCACGCTTGCTAAAGCGTTTGGCGTTGTTGGAGGTTATGTAGCGGCCTCTGCAACAACAGTCGATTTTTTGCGCAGCTTTTCGCGCGAATTTATATTCACGTCCTCGTTACCGCCACCGGTGGCTGCTGCCGCGTTGGCCTCTGTGCGATTTGTACGCCAGGCCCATGGTTTGCGCCAGCAACATCAAACGCAGGTTGTAAAAGTTAAGCAGGCCCTGCGCTCGGCTGAATTGCCGCTGCTTGAGACACAAAGCCACATTGTTCCGGTGATGATTGGCGATTCGAAGCGCGCGTCAGCGATTTGCGCAACGCTGCTGAGCGATCACGGCATTTACGTTCAGCCCATCAATCATCCGACTGTCGCGCGGGGCACCGAACGGATCCGCGTGACGCCAAGTCCGCAACATACGGATGCCATGATCACTGCGCTTGTTGAGGCCCTGGTTGATGCTTTCCGGCGGCATGGGGGGCCACAATGAACGCGATACGAATCAAACTTGGGACGCGCGGCAGTCCGCTTGCTTTGGTGCAAACGCAACTGGTCAAGCAGGCAATTCTCGCTGTGCGCCCAGAACTCGAAGATTGCATCGATATCGTGAAATTCACCACCCGCGGCGATCAGATTCGCAATTGCGCCATCGAGGCCATTGGCGGGCGTGGTGTTTTTACAGATGAGTTAGACGAAGCCGTTGCCTCTGGCAGCGTCGATCTGGCTGTGCATTCGGTGAAAGATTTACCTGTACCGATGTTGTCTGGATTGCTTTTGGCGGCAACGTTAGAGCGCGAAGATCCTCGCGAGGCATTCGTCTCGACACAGTATCAATTGTTGGCCGCAGTTCCCAAAAATGCCGTTTTAGGTTCTGCGTCTTTACGCCGTGAAACGTTGGTGAAAGCTTTGCGACCCGATCTTTCCTTCACTTTGCTGCGGGGCAATGTGGACGAGCGTGTTGTCGCCATCGATCAGCAGCACCTCAGCGGCACTATTTTAGCCGTTGCCGGGCTGAAACGTTTGGGCCTCGAGCGGTACATCCGCGAGATCTTTACACCCGAGACACTCATGCCCGATCCAGGCCAAGGTGCCATCGGCATTGTCTGCCGTTCCGATAATGCCATCGCGCGAGTCATCGCATCGCGAATCAATCACTCGCCGACACACCACGCAGCCATCGCTGAACGGGCATTCCTAGAGGCCGCCGGTGGGCGGTTTGTGGTGGGCGCACTGGCTCGCATGTCCAATCAGGTGTTCACACTCTCTGCTGTTGCCGCGACGACGAGCGGCGTGGTGGTGTGGCGTCAGGATAGCCAAGGATGCATGAGTGAGCCGGTCGCTCTTGCGCAAAAACTAGCAGCGAGCCTGCCGCGCTCAGCCGAGCAAGGTCGTACGGCATCATGATTTTGAATACGCGGCCTCAAGCATACCGCGAGTCATTTGCGAACGACTTTGGCCGTTTAGGCGTGCCGATTGTTGAAAGCCCTTTGCTTGATGCCCAAGACATCCAAGCGTGGCCGTCCGACGCCAATGACTTTGATGCCGTCCTTGTTACAAGCCCATATGCGCTGCGCCTGTGCCCAGCCAATACGGACTGGCATGAAAAGACGGTTTTTGCTGTAGGTGCAGCCTCGGCGGAGGCAGCGCGCACGGCAGGATTTCAGAACGTTATCTGCACCGGATACACCGCTGAAGATATGATCACGACATTAAAGACTCAAACCTTTCGTCACGCCTTCTACCCGAGTGGCCAAGACGTCACGGTGGATTTATCTCAGGTTTTTGGGGCCCGTGTCTTTCGTTCTGCTGTCTATCGTATGAACTTTATTCATGAGTTTTCAGCGACCGCACAGAAGGAACTGGACGGCGCAACAGAAATTTTTATTCCTCTGTTTAGTCGCCGTTCGGCTGAAGCATTTGCAAAAGCCATACAAACCTTACGGTTCCATCGGCGTAGTCAATTAACCGTTGTTGGCATCAGTCATTCAGCCATCGCACTCCCATCGCCGCCTTGGAAGGCCGAGATCGTGGCCGCTGTGCCGACCTCGGCCTCTATATCCTTGGCGTTGGCTGAGCATCTGAGCGGGAGCTGCCTCGCGGCATAATGCAAATGTCAGAGATATTTCAGCAGACATATCCCAAAACGCGGCTGCGGCGCTTGCGTGCGGCCGACTGGCGTCGTCGGCTTGCGCGTGAAACAATACTCACGTCTGCCGATTTCATCCTTCCGTTGTTCTTGATCGAAGGTGAGGGGCGTCGCGAAGATATTGTATCGCTGCCGGGTGTTCAGCGCCTCAGTATCGATGCTGCGGTTGCCAAGGCTCGAGAAGCCTATGACTTGGGGGTTCCTGCAGTTGCACTATTCCCAGCCGTTGCGCCTGAACTCAAGACTGCCACCGGCGACGAAGCCCTCAACCCCAATAATCTCATCTGCCGTGCGATCCGAGCACTGAAGAGTGCTGTGCCACATATCGGCGTCATGACCGACGTAGCGCTGGACCCCTACACCACTCACGGCCATGACGGCGTCGTGATTGACGGCGATGTGGCCAATGATGCAACCGTTGACATTCTCACGCGCCAAGCTGTGATCCTTGCCCAGGCCGGTAGCGATATTGTCGCACCATCAGACATGATGGACGGTCGTGTCGGCGCCATCCGTACCGCCCTCGAAAACGCCGGCCAGGCGAACACGCTCATCTTGTCCTATGCCGTAAAGTACGCCTCGGCATTCTACGGGCCATTCCGCGATGCTGTGGGCTCGGCAAATCTGCTGGGGCGTGCGAGCGGACCTAGCGATAAACGCAGCTATCAGATGGACCCGGCCAATGCGGGCGAAGCCTTGCGCGAGGCAGCCATGGACGTGGCCGAAGGGGCTGACTTGCTGATGGTGAAGCCCGCCGGCACCTCGCTCGACATTATATATAGAGTGGCCGCAGCCAGCTCTGTGCCTGTCGTTGGCTATCAGGTCAGTGGCGAATACGCAGCGCTTATGGCCGGTGCAAAGGCGGGCGCGTTGAATTGGGCTGATGCGCTGCTGGAGTCCCTATTGGTCATTAAGCGCGCCGGCGCTCGGGCGATCATAA
Organism: Alphaproteobacteria bacterium; assembly: GCA_031362385.1. Taxonomy (GTDB): domain Bacteria; phylum Pseudomonadota; class Alphaproteobacteria; order Rhodospirillales; family Rhodospirillaceae. The sequence goes on from JANLSL010000344.1 coordinate 10,858, forward strand.
CGTACGGCGCACTCGATGCGGCCCGCGCACTCAGGTCGGTTGCAAACCATGAGGATGCCGCATGAGCCAGGTCGCCGAAGTTCCGATGTATCCAATTATGTTGAACGTGAGTGGACTGGTTGTTTTCGTCATCGGTGACGATTCAGCCGCCGACGAGCGTATCGCCACCTTGGCCGAACATGGTGCAAGCCAGATCATACGGTTTGCCAATGTAGTACCTAGCGCTGCTGAGTTTGCTCAGCACGCGCCACGGCTGGTGTTCATAACCAATCCTGCTGGCCAAGAGCGGGCCGAAATTCACAAACTGGCAAAGGATATAGGCGCGTTAGTCCATGCCCAAGACTTTATCCCGCTGTGTGACTTTCATTTGCCGGCGCGGCTACGCCGTGGACACATGCTGATCACGGTCTCGACGGATGGAACTGTCGCAGGCTTGTCTCGCCTGCTTCGTGACTATTTAGCGACCAATGTTTTTGGGGCTGAGTGGGGCACACGCGTCGATGAACTCGCCGCAGCCCGTCGCCGCTGGAAAACAAGTGGTCTCAGTATGGGCACTTTGTTCCAAGCCATTTCAGATCATGTGGCGGAGAAGGGCTGGTTGCCGCGACGACCCTCTGAGCACTGATATCTCAACAGCGCCAACCCCGACAGAAAAATTGGCCATGACCATGAATGAACTCGACCTGCTCGAATCTCGGAGCATTTTTATTTTACGAGAAGCCTTCAGCAAGCTTCGGCCGCTGGCAATGCTGTGGTCCTTGGGTAAAGATTCGAACGTGATGATCTGGCTTGCAAAGAAAGCCTTTCTCGGGAAAGTCCCATTCCCCGTCATGCATCTTGATACCGGGCTTGAATTCCCGGAAACCTATGCCTTCCGCGAGCGCTACGCCAAAGAGTGGCAGCTTGAGTTGATTGCCGACCCGTGCCCGCCAATCGAGGCGGTGGACCAAAGCTTGCCGAATGACGCCCGTTTGGCGGCGCGCAAATCGTTGGGCGTCACCCAAGCCATCGAGCGCTACAGCTTAAAGGGGCTCATTGCTGGAATTCGTCGTGATGAACAAGCAACACGCGCGAAGGAGCGAGTGTTTAGTCCACGTGCGGCAGGTAACACATGGGATTTCCGCGTCCAGCCGCCGGAGTTTTGGGATATGTTCGCCGCTGATGTGCCGCCAGGCGCACACGTTCGCATTCACCCGCTTCTGCATTGGACGGAGATTGATATTTGGCGCTACATCAAGCGCGAAAATATACCACTTGTGCCTCTCTACTTCGCCAAAAATGGCGAACGCTTCCGGTCGCTTGGTGAAATTGGCATCACCCGCCCGATCAAGAGTACGGCTGCTAATATCGACGACATCATTGCTGAACTACAATGCACGCGCACGGCTGAACGGGCCGGGCGTACGATGGATCATGAATCAGAAGACGCATTCGAACGTCTGCGCACCACAGGGTACCTTTAACCATGACAACCAACGACAATATTGCGGCAAGCGCCTTTCCCATTGTGATCGTTGGGCATGTTGACCATGGCAAGTCGACGTTGATTGGTCGCTTGCTCAACGATACGGGGTCCTTACCCGACGGCAAGCTGGACGAATTACTGCGTGTCTCCAATCGTCGTGGCACCGAGATGGAATGGTCGTTTGCGCTTGATGCTCTGCAGATCGAACGCGATCAGGCCATCACAATTGACTCAACCCAAATATGGTTCCAGTCAACCACTCGCCGCTATGTCATTATTGATGCTCCCGGGCATCGCGAGTTCTTGCGTAACATGATCACAGGTGCTGCCCAGGCAGAAGCGGCTGTGATTGTCGTTGATGCTACTCAAGGATTCACTGAGCAAACAAAACGGCATGCTTATTTACTTCACCTGCTGGGTGTTTCACAGGCAATTGTCGCCATTAACAAGTTAGATAAGGTTGGCTTCGATCAGGCGGTATTTGAGAGGCTGTCATCAGAAGCACGGGTTCATCTTCAGTCGCTGTCACTTGAAATGACCAGTGCGATTCCTGTCTCGGCTCGCGATGGGGATAACCTTGCGTTGGCATCAAAGCGAATCAACTGGTGGTCGGGCCCGACATTGATTGAGGCGCTAGATGCCCTTAAGCGCAACCGAACCGCCGTAGCGAAACCTTTCCGCTTGGCGGTTCAGGATGTTTATCGTGATGACGAAGAAAGAATCATCGTAGGCCGTATTGAAAGCGGCAGGCTAAAGATCGGCGATCTTATATCCTTTTGGCCATCACGGCGCACCGCAAGGATTAAGGCTTTCGAGACGTGGAATGCCGCAACACCGATTCTGAGTGCTGCTGCTCCGCAATCTGTGGCCTTTACGGTCGACGAGGACTTGTTCGTCGAGCGCGGCAACATTGCTGCGAGCCCAGAAGGCGGCCCGCGTCAATCAAATGCTGTGCGGGTAAGGTTATTTTGGTTAGCACCCGGTCAACTCAATGTTGGTAAGGCGTTGCGCATGCGGGTTGGCACATCGATTATCTCGGTGACCGTTTCGCATATCCACCGCGTGCTTGATGTTGATAGCTTAGAGTTTCACGATAAGAAAATTATTGAAACCAATGATATCGCTGATGTCACGCTGACTAGCGCAGTGCCGTTCATTTTTGACCTGTTCCACGAGCACGACACACTGGGGCGCGCTGTTCTGATTGATGGCTACGACGTAGTGGCTGGCTGTGTCATCGACCAGGATGTGGCTGCCACTGCCCATGCCAGTCAAACCGTCCCACGCCAAGCGTCCGCACACTTCCAACGCAACAGCCACGCAGGCGTGGTATTCTGGCTCACGGGCTTGTCCGGAGCTGGAAAATCGACTCTCGCTCAAGGCTTGCACAAGAACCTCTTGAACCGTGGAGCCCAGGTCTATGTTTTGGATGGCGACATCATCAGGCAAGGTTTGAATTCTGACCTTGGCTATAGCCAAGCAGATCGTACGGAGAACCTTCGGCGCGTTGCCGAAGTTGCAAAATTTCTTGCAGGTGAGGGTGCAATTGTTATCGCGGCTTTTATTTCACCCACAGTGGCGGACCGTAGGCGCGTTCGCGACATCATAGGTGCGCCATTTCACGAAGTGTATGTCAAGGCAGGTCTTGATGTCTGCGAGGCGCGCGACGTCAAGGGGCTCTATGCCAAGGCGCGGGCAGGGCACATCGAGGACTTCACAGGTATTTCCTCGCTTTGGGAAGCACCGATATTACCTGATTTGACGCTTCATACGGCCCACGACAGTTACGACAGCAGCTTGCACCAATTGCTGACCTATGTGGATGCCGTCGCTTTTAAAGATAATGAGCGCGCCGTTAGCCAAATGAATTGCGACGTTTCAGTGACCTCTCGAGCCACCGCTTAAGGCATCTTCAATGGAAAACATCCTTCAGTTTGCGGGCATCGGGTTCATTGCACAGTTGGTCGATGGTGCGATTGGTATGGCCTATGGCGTTACGTCCAGCAGCATTTTGCTGGCACTTGGTGTCAATCCTATCGTCGCAAGTGCCAGTGTTCATACGGCCGAGGTTTTTACAACGGGCGCTTCCGCACTCTCTCATTGGCGCCTCGGCAATATTGATCGCTCGATCTTCAGGCGGCTGCTCGTTCCCGGAATGTTGGGCGGTGGCACAGGGGCCTACATCCTTTCGGAAATCCCAAACGGATTCTTACGCCCAGTTGTGAGTGCGTATCTATTGGTCATGGCCCTTATTATCTTATGTAAAGCCATTCGCCCACTCGTTACGCAAGCCATTCCCACGCGTGGGTTGCCCCCCTTGGCGTTTATCGGCGCGACGTTAGACGCGATTGGTGGCGGCGGGTGGGGCCCCATTGTGACGTCATCAATGATCGGGTGGGGAGTTCCGCTGCGTGTGGCGATTGGCACCTCGAACGCCGTTGAATTTTTTGTCACGATCGTCATCGCTGGTGCATTGTTCCCAAGTGTTACGGGTGAGATGTGGAATATTGTGCTTGGACTGATCCTCGGCGGTGTTGTGGCCGCTCCATTGGCGGCAGTGTTGACGAAGCGACTTCCTGTCAGGTTGCTCATGGGTATGGTCGGCACCACAATATTCATGATTAGTCTCAACGACCTCAGTCGCGCGTGGGCGGCGTGGTGAGGAAAATACGTTATTGTCCTGTGAGTTCAGGTCTGAAGTGCACCATGGAGTTCGCCGAACATGATCTCGTGAGGAGATCGGTATGCTGCACCGCAAAATAAGCGACCACCCTGCGGCTGGTATAGCCATCAGAAAGGGTTAAATATCCATTAGATGATGGTCGCTGCGGTGCAGCATCGGCCGTTTTATGTTTTCGATGCTTTCGGCCACGTCAGGCGATTGATGTGGCCCATCTCGCGCCGTGATGGCCTGACGCATGGCAACGGGCGCGTCGTGAATTATGATTACAATAAAGACTCAACCCTCAAACAGATTAAACATGCCGGGCTGATCAACGATTCCGGCGGTCCAAAGATGGGGCTCGGAGCAGGAGCGCTCAGATGAGCTTATCGCGCTTTGCGAGGCGTTCGACATAACTTTGAAAACGCGTTGCCGCGCGGCC
>JANLSL010000350.1:0-8899 GCA_031362385.1 Alphaproteobacteria bacterium
ATGCTCTATGCGTATCGCCACTTGATCGACGAACCTGTGCAGGCGTGGCTGGCCGAACATTTAAAGCCCGGTATGAAGTTGGGGTTTGATCCGCGCCTGCATACGCCTTCGGGGATCGCTAAAATTGAAGAAGCCGTGCGCAAGGTGGGGGCTACAACTCACCCCGTTCTGCAAAACTTGGTTGATTCAATCTGGGACACTCAGCCCCAGCGCCCCAGCGGCCCGATTGATGCGTACCCAGACAAATTTGCTGGGCGCACGGCGGGGGAAAAACAAAAACTAATTATAGAGTGGCTCAAAGCCGAGCGCCTTGATGCGATTGTTTTGTCGGCATTAGATTCTATTGCATGGCTGTTCAATATCCGCAGCGACGATATTGAATTTACACCAGTCACCCTTGGCTACGCACTCCTGACAGCCGAGGGCAAAGGAACGCTGTTTGTCGAAGCGGCCAAAATTACGCCAGCTTTGCAACAACATCTTGGCCCACAGATCGCGCTCGCACCCTATGACGGGGTGAATGCGCAGCTGATTCAGTTCAATGGCAAAATAAAGACCATCGTTATCGACCGCGATACAGGTTCAAGTTGGTTGAGCGAGTGTCTCAAAGCTGCCGGGTTCGATGTCAAAATTATTGCCGATCCGTGTATGGCAATTAAGGCGTGTAAGACAAGCGAAGAACTGAGTGGTGTACGCGCCGCACACGTGCGTGATGGGGCAGCACTGACCCGCTTTTTGGCGTGGCTCTCGTGCGAGGCGCCCAAAGGGCAGCTCACTGAAATTGAGGCGGCAGAAAAGTTGGCTAATTTTCGTGCCGACTCAAACCTTTATCGTGGCCCGAGTTTTGCCACCATCGCAGGTGCAGGCGGCAACGGTGCGATTGTGCATTACCGGGCAAGCCCCGAAAGCAACGCGACAATCAAACCCGACATGTTGTTGCTGATCGATTCTGGTGGGCAGTATTTAGATGGTACGACCGATGTCACCCGCACAGTGGCGGTCGGCGCGCCCACAGCCGAACAAAAGCACAGATTCACCCTGGTCCTAAAGGGTCATATCGCGCTTGGCGCGGCGCGATTTGTGAAGGGGACTACCGGCAGCCAGCTTGATGCACTCGCACGTCATGCGCTGTGGCAAGAAGGTTTGGATTACGACCACGGCACAGGGCACGGCGTGGGAACGTTTTTGGGCGTCCATGAAGGGCCCCAACGCATTAGTAAAGTTGGCAATCCGGTGGCACTTGAACCCGGAATGGTGATCTCGAACGAGCCTGGCTATTACAAAACCGGCGAATACGGGATTCGTATCGAGAACTTGGTCGCGGTGCGCACAGCGCAAGGTGTGATCGGCGCAGAAAAAACATTACTCGATTTTGAGACGCTGACGCTGGCCCCCATCGACCTTAATCTCATTGACGTGGCGTTGTTATCGCCTACCGAGCGCACGTGGTTGAATGCTTATCATGCGCGTGTGCGCGAAACGCTAACGCCTCTGCTCGATGATGTAACCTGCGCTTGGCTGAAGAACGCCACAGAACCGATTTAGCCTGCGACTAATTTCAGGAAATCATCCTCATCGATAACTTTGACGCCAAGCGCTTCGGCTTCTTTGAGCTTTGATCCTGCCCCCGGACCGGCAACAACGAGATCAGTATTTTTTGATACTGATCCAGACACTTTTGCCCCTAAACCAAGCGCCTTAGCTTTGGCTTCATTGCGCGTCATGCGTTCCAAATTTCCAGTAAAAACAACGGTAAGCCCAGCGATCTTTGAGTTTGAGGTATCGGCCTGGATAAAGTCTTCTACTTTATCTAACTGTGCATAAAGGTCGTCCACGATCTTGAGGTTTTGCGCCTCGCCAAAGAAGGCAACTAATTCTTCGGTCACTGATTGCCCGAAAGACTCGATTCCTTGTAACTGGGTAGTGACCTCAACATTATCTTGCGCGGCTGCGATCATCGCCGCGCGCCAGGCTTTAAACGAGCCATAGTGCTGTGCCAGCAATCGCGCTTTAGCCTGGCCAATAAGCCGGATTCCCAGCGCGTAAATAAATCGTTCGAGCGAGATCGTTCGTCTTAGCGCAATAGCTTCAAAAAGCTTCTTGGCGGACTGGCTGCCCCAGCCTTCCTTAGCACTCAAGGGAGTGAGTGATTTTTTATCGCGCACTTCGAGAGTGAATAAGTCAGCGAGGCTTTTAATCAGGCCGTCGGCAAAGAAAGCTTCGATGTTTTTCTCACCCATGCCTTCAATGTCAAATGCATCGCGGCTCGCGAAGTGCCGTAAACGCTCAACCGCTTGGGCTTTGCAAAACAACCCGCCCGTACAGCGCAGAACGGCCTCATCAACCTCGCGGTGGGCTTTGCTGCCACACACAGGGCAGTGATCGGGGAATTTGAATTTGCGAGAAGACTTTGGCCGCCGATCAAGTTTGACCTCGACAACCTGAGGAATCACATCGCCCGCGCGCTGAATCACAACCGTGTCGCCGACGCGGATATCCTTGCGCTCGATTTCGTCCTGATTATGGAGCGTCGCGCGTGAGACCATCACGCCGCCAACATTGACTGGCGTAAGATGAGCCACGGGGGTTAATGCGCCAGTACGCCCCACTTGAATTTCAATCTCCTCCAGCACTGTTTCAGCTTGTTGTGCCGGGAATTTATGTGCTGCCGCCCAGCGCGGCGAACGGCTGACAAACCCTAAGCGCTTTTGCCAATCGATCCGGTTCACTTTGTAAACAATGCCGTCGATATCGTATGGCAAAGCTGCCCGCTGTGCTTCAAGTGCGCGATAGGCCGCGAGTGTATCATCTATGCTGTTGCACAGTTTAGAGTCTGGGTTAACGGGAAATCTCCAGGCCTTGAGTTGTTTCAAGAAATCCCAATGGGTCTCCCACTCGATGCCGTCAACAACCCCTGAGGCATAGGCGAATAACTTAAGTGGGCGCATGGCAGTCATTTTGGGGTCCAACTGCCGCAACGATCCGGCCGCCGCATTGCGCGGATTGGCGAAGATTTTGTCGCCATTCTTTGCCTGCGTTTCGTTCATCGCCAAAAAGTCAGCCTTGGCCATATAAACTTCGCCGCGCACTTCGATAACTTTTGGTGCATCACCCATCAAGAAGTCGGGAAAGCTTTTTATGGTGCGCATGTTGGCGGTAATGTCTTCGCCTTCGGTGCCGTCGCCCCGCGTGGCCGCGCCTACAAGACGCCCGTTCTCGTAGCGCGCTGAAAAGGACAAGCCATCGATTTTAGGCTCGGCGGTAAATTCAATGACCTCGTCCGCCGCTAACTTAAGGAAGCGGCGAATCCGCGCGTCAAAATCGCGCACGTCGTCATCGGTAAATAAATTATCCAACGACAGCATGGCCATGCCATGTTTGACTTTTTTGAAGCCGGTCGCGACATCGGCCCCGACTTTACGGCTGGGGCTATCGGTGCGCACAAGTTTAGGAAAGAGCTTTTCAATGGCGGCGTTGCGGTTGCGAAGCGCGTCGTAGTCGGCATCGCTGATGGTTGGCGCATCGTCGCGGTGGTAGGCTTGATCGTGCTCAGCAATTTCTGCCGCAAGCGCTTTGAGCTCTTTAGCGGCTTCAGCTTCCGTCAACCGCTCAACCGGTTTGGCGCGCAAAGCTCCACTCAAGAGGCTGCCCCTGAGATCAGGCGTTGCGCGGCAGCGCGGGCTTCATCAGTAATTTTATCGCCTGCCAACATGCGCGCGATCTCTTCGCGGCGGCCCTCTTTATCAAGAACTGAAACTTTTGTAATGGTTTGGCCTGTTTTGGTAGCCTTCGCCACACGCCAATGATGAGCCGCCCTGGCGGCAACTTGCGGCGAGTGAGTCACGACGAGGATCTGTACATCCTGGGCTAAGCGCTCCAGGCGCTCGCCCACAGCGTTGGCGGTGGCCCCGCCAATGCCGGTGTCAACTTCATCGAAAATCAGCGTTGTTAAGTTTTGAGTCCCCGCCAAAACCACTTTCAGCGCCAACATAAAGCGTGCCAGTTCACCGCCCGAGGCGATTTTGGCCAGCGCGCCCATGGGGGTACCGGGATTGGTAGACGCCTCGAAGATCACCTTACTCAAGCCGCGGGCTGACCATTGGTCATCCGGCAGCGTGCTGACGGCGGTTCTGACCGCCGCCTTCTCGAGCTTTAGCGGGGTCAATTCTTTGGCAACACCTTTGTCAAGCTTGGCTGCTGCGGCGATGCGCTCGTCGTGTAACGCTTTGGCGGCAGCCTCAAAAGTCAGGCGGGCACTGGCGGCTGCCGTTGCCAGGTCGCGAATATTATCAGCACCATGATCAATGGCATCGAGCTGCGCCTTGATATCGGCTTGAACCGTTACCAAATCATCGACGGTGCATTTATGTTTGCGGGCTAATGCTTTAAGCGCGAACAAACGTTCTTCAGCTTGCTCGAGCGCTTTGGGCTCGGCCTCAATTTGCGCGGCGGTACGGTCTAACTCCTGCAGCACATCAGCAACTTCAATCACCGCGCGGTTCAGAGATTGAGACAGTGCATTAAGTTGGCCACCGGCTTGGGGTGCGATGCGCGAGATGCGGCTGGCGGCGGTACGAATGAGGCTTTCAACATCGCTCTCGCCCGATAGGCTGGAGCGTGCATCAGCTAAGGCCGCGACAATGTGCTCGGCGTTCTTCAGCAGTGATCTGCGGTCTGACAGTTCTTTTTCTTCGCCTGGGCGCGGGGCGTGTTCATGAAGCTCGGCCAGGGTTGCGCGTAAATAGGTTTCATCGGCTGCGGCCCGCGCCGTGGCAGCCTCAGCATCGCGAAGTTTAGTATGGGCCGCATGCCATGCAGCATGGGCGGCGGCGCACGCTCGGTCGAGGCGGTCGCTCTCTTTGGCGCGTCGGTAATCATCAAGCACGTCCAAGTGCGTGCTGGGGTCAAGCAGCCCATGGGTGTCGAACTGACCGTGGACTTCGACCAGGCGCTCAGCAACTTCGCGCAGCAAGCTGACACTCACCGGCTGATCATTGATGAAGGCTTTACCGCGGCCGTCGCGCGACAGAACCCGGCGCACGACAATGCAGTTATCTTCGCACGTTATATCTTGCTCAGATAAAATGTTGATCGCGGGGTGGCGTGCAGGAAGCAGGAATGACGCAGAAACCGAAAGCTTTTCGCTTTTCGTGCGGATGAGATTCAATTCGGCCCGTGCGCCTAACGCCAGGCCAAGTGCATCGAGCACAATGGATTTCCCAGCGCCGGTTTCGCCGGTCAGAACGCAAAGGCCACGCTCGAACTCGATGTCGAGCCGATCAATCAGCACTACGTCGCGGATGGAAAGGTGTGTCAGCATTCTCTTGTGCTGTCCGTCTCAGTGCGGTCGTCGGTCTGGGTGAAATCTACCAGAGTTGGTACCAAGGCTTATTGTTTGCTTCTTTGGTAACGGATTTGGCGCTGCGCCCCTTAACCAGCTCAAAGGCGTCTTCGTACCAATCAGTTCCAGGGTAATTGAAGCCCAAGACAGAGGCGGTTTTTTGCGCTTCACCAGCAAGGCCCAGCAGGGTGTAAGCTTCTGTAAGGCGATAGAGTGCTTCTGGGACATGGGTCGTGTTGCCATAGAGCTCAACCACAGTCTTAAAACGGTTGATGGCGGCCAAGTACTGTTTTCGGGTCAGGTAAAATCGTCCGACCGTCATTTCTTTGCCAGCAAGGTGGTCGCGGGTGAGGTCGATCTTGAGTCTTGCGTCGCGGGCATAAGATGTGACCGGGAAGCGCGTGACGACATCTTGTAAAGACTCAAGCGACTTACGCGTCATATCCTGATCGCGCTGTACGTCGGTGATTTGCTCGTAATAGCAAAGGGCTTTGAGGTAATACGCGTAAGCGATGTCGCGGTTGCCAGGGTGCACAGCGATAAAGCGATCAAGGCCGCTGATCGCTTCGTCATACTTGTTGTTCTGGTAGTGCGAGTAAGACGACATGAGCTTGGCTTTGGTCGCCCAGACCGAGTAGGGGTGCTGACGCTCGACTTCATCGAAATACGCAGCGGCATCTTTATAGCGACCATCGTCGAGGTACTTCATGGCCTCGCTGTAAATTTCATAGACGCTTTGTTCTTTATAGGCGATTTCCTTATCGCCACTGCAGGCCGACAGCGCCACTAGTGTCAGCGCAGCTAAGACGAGCGAGCGAAATGTTGCCGCGAATAAAAACACGACGGTGTGCTTTCCAAATGGGGTTTTAAACAACAGCGGGCCGCTTTTTAACGAACGGCCCTGCTGGATGGTGCGCAGTATATCATCCGATGCGACCGTGTCACCCGCCAGCCCCGGGGTCTAACACATCAGAAGTGCCATAATTGAGAGTGGCTTTATGCCCGGGCGGCCACGGCCAATGGCAGGGGGAGGGGCTCAGTCCATGCCGATGCTGCGGGATCGTCGCTGACCTCGACCATCTCCCAGCCAGTTGGATCAGCTAAAACTTGGCGCATCAAACGGGCGGTATCGGCGTGGCTGGAGCAGCGCCCTGAGAAGTGGCCAATGATCGGATGGCCAGAGAGATAAAGGTCACCGATCACGTCGAGCACCTTGTGGCGAACGAACTCATTGACATGGCGCAGGCCGTCGTCATTCAGAATGCGGTCGCCGTCCACGACGATAGCGTTTTCTAAGCTACCGCCGCGCGCAAGGCCTGCTTCACGCAGTGCGGTGACTTCTGATAATAAGCCAAAAGTACGCGCCCGGCTGATCTCGGCTTTGAAGGTCTGACCCGTGATACTGAAGCTACAGTGTTGCCGCCCAATCGCCGCCGCCTTGAAATCGATCTCAAAATCAATCTGAAGGTCGCCATGAGAAGGGGCGAACGATACGCGTTTCATGCCCTGCGCAAAACTTTTTGGTTTGCAAATGCGTAGCGCCTTGCGGGTGGTCTGTAACTCGGAAAGTCCGGCACATTCCATCAGAAACATGAAGGGCCAAGCGCTCCCGTCCATGGCAGGAACTTCGGGGCCGTTGACTTCAACCACGGCGTTATCGACGCCCATGCCGTAGAACGCGGCGAGCAAGTGCTCGACCGTCGCAACGCTGACGCCGTGCTCGTCGGCGATAACGGTGCAGAGACGAGAGTCTGTTACATTGCTCCAGCGGGCAGGAATTTCAGTACCGCCACCGACCAAATCGACACGGCGGAAAACGATGCCAGTATCGGCTGCGGCCGGATGGAGTTTGAGGGAAACGCGCGCCCCGGAATGAAGCCCGATGCCGGTGCAACCTATCGTCGTCTTGAGGGTTTTTTGGCGCGCGGGACGGGGGGGGTAGGACAGCGAAGACCCGTTAATGCCTTCTTGCCGATCCGGGTTGCTAAAATCCAAGTTCATCGCAACAATTCTTTCAAAGAAACACACTTATGGATCGCATTTAAGCGTCCACCACTCAGGTGTTTTTGGGTAGCAACCCCCCAGGACCGTTAAGACGCATATTTACAGAATAGGCTTGAAAAACAAGGGGAAAATAGGCCGTGCCCGCGAATTGTGACAGTTTGTGAGGTTATCTTAAGCTCATGATTCTAATGGCTTAACTGGAAAAATATCAGGTTAAATAAGGCTCTCTACTTACAAATTTTGTGGCCAGGGCCTTAAAGCAAGAGAGGGCCTGCGGGTGCAGGCCCTCTCTCTATTTAGATATTAGCGAATGTGTCTTAGTTGGCTTGGCGGCGCAGGAACGCCGGAATTTCCAACTCATCCTCGCTTTGCGATGCAACAGGGCGGTCAGACGGGCCGACCGAGATGTTAATCGCAGGTGCCGCCTTCTCAGCCTTAATCTGGGGCTGGGTCGCGGCAGGGCTTTCCTCGGGTTGCGCTTTGGCTGTCAGGCTGCGGTATCGGTTGAACAAGCTCAACCGGCTGCCACCACCTTCAGTTTTGGCAGCCGCAACTGGGGCTGCTGCCACCACTGGCTTTGCTTCAACCACCAGCTTGGGCTCGACAAAACCCAATGTCGGGGCTTTGGCTTCGACCTTTGGCTCGGCGGCTGGGCGGGGAATAAACACATCTCTGGGCTTATCCACCGTTACCAACGGAATCCGTGGCTGTGCAGCAGGCACGCTCGAGCGCGCAACTGCTTCGGCGACCGCAGCGGCTTGCGCAGCTTGCGGGGCAGGAGCAACGACGAGTTCGGGCATGGGCTCGAGAGCAACGGGCTCGAGAGCAGCGGGCTCTGGTAACGCTTCAAGTTCAGCAGGAAGTTCCAGCATCGGGGGCTCGATCAGTTCAGGAGCTGGCTCTTCGGTCACCACAACGGGTGGCACTGCAGCTATTTTCTCAGCCTTCATCGCAGCAGCTGCCAGAACCAGAGCTTTCTCCTCATCGCTCAGTTCTGCCGTACGGGTGGCTGGTGCAATCGTCTGACCAGCCAGCCCGAGGGCTAACGAAGATTGAGTAGCCACAGGTGCTGCAGCCTTTGCCATGGGAGTGACGAAGGCTTTTGCCATTGGTGGCACTGCTGATCTGGGCATGTCGGGTATCAGCCGACCCACCGCGCGGGTTTCTGGGCGATTGAACATCGGGCGGGGCTGAACGCCCGCTTCCGATTCAATTCCCGTCGCCACAACGGAGACGCGGATTTTGCCTTCCATGCTTTGATCGAAGCACGACCCAAAAATGATATGGGCATCGGTTTCGACTTCATCACGGATGCGGTTGGCCGCTTCATCCACCTCGAACAAGGTAATGTCGGCACCACCAGTGATGTTGATCAACACTCCTCTGGCACCTTTCATTGAGGTTTCTTCAAGCAGCGGATTAGCGATGGCTGCTTCGGCTGCATCCAGCGCGCGACGGTCACCATTGGCTTCGCCGGTGCCCATCATGGCGCGCCCCATTTCCTTCATCACGGTGCGCACGTCCGCGAAGTCGAGGTTGATCAGGCCAGGCATG
>JANLSL010000383.1:0-2023 GCA_031362385.1 Alphaproteobacteria bacterium
CTGACAATCATCCGGCTGGCTGCTTGTCGATTGAAGATGCCAGGGCCTATGTGGCCTGGCTCAGCGCCAAAACGAGCAAAGTTTATCGACTGCCGAGTGTAGCTGAATGGGAGTACGCCGCGCGTGCGGGTACTCACACACCGGCCTTTTGGTCGGGTGAGTGGGCGGATGCATGCGCCTACCAGAACGGGGGCGATGAAAGCTTAAGTAAAGCGGTGGCTGGGAAAATGCCCATCAAAGAAATTACGCCGTGCACTGACGGCTTTGCTTATTCAGCGCCGGTCGCTTCATTCAAGCCTAATGCGTGGGGCCTTTATGATGTAAGTGGCAACGTCTCAGAATGGGTCGATGATTGTTTTTCAGCCGATGTGGCCAAGCTGCCTACAGATGGTTCTGCATACAAAATGCCAACGTGCGCCACGGCTACACAAAAGGGTGGCTCCTGGGCGGGAAACCCGTCATTGCTGCGCTCAGGCTCGCGGCTCAGAAGTACGCTTGCTGTGCGCGGCATTGCCTTTGGCATGCGTGTGGCGCGGGATATCGACAATTAAAAGCTTAAGCGGATCCAACCGCTGATCGTGCGAGAGCTTCTGCCACTTTAATTCCGTCAACGGCAGCCGAGAGAATTCCTCCAGCGTAGCCAGCACCTTCGCCCGCTGGATAAAGCCCCGTGGTATTGATGCTTTGGAAGGTCGATTCATCGCGCTTGATGCGGATGGGGGCTGAGGTCCGTGTTTCGATTCCAGTCATCACGGCGTCGGCCATGGCGTAGCCCTTTATTTTGCGGTCGAACGCAGGCAGGGCCTCGCGCATGGCAGTGATCGCGTATTCTGGCAAGCACGCCGCCAAGTCAGTGAGATGCACACCTGGCTTGTAGCTCGGAATAACCGACCCAAATGCCGTCGATGGCCGCGCGGCAAGGAAGTCGCCCACAAGTTGACCGGGCGCATCATATGTGGACCCGCCCGCCACAAAGGCGCGTGATTCCCACGCGCGTTGAAATGCAATCCCAGCCAAAGCATCGCCGGGGTAATCGCGCTCTGGTGTAATGTCGACCACCAAGCCGCTATTGGCATTACGTTCCGCGCGCGAATACTGGCTCATGCCATTCGTAACCACACGGCCAACCTCGGAAGTCGCGGCCACGACCGTACCGCCGGGGCACATACAAAAACTGTATACCGCGCGCCCATTCGCGCAATGGTGCACCAGTTGATAATCTGCCGCTCCCAAAATATCGTTCCCGGCTGATGGCCCATACATGCAGCGGTCAATCATTGATTGCGGGTGTTCAATACGCACACCAATCGAGAAGGGCTTGGCCTCAACGTAAATGCCCTTATCAAACAGCATCTGAAATGTATCGCGCGCGCTATGGCCGACGGCGAGCACGACATGAGAAGTCGCGATCGAAGATCCATCAGCCAAAGTGACGCCTACAACGCGCCGCTGTGTGTTGTGGGTTTCAATGTCGATTGATTCAACCCGGGCTTGGAAGCGAATCTCCGCACCGAGCGATTCCATCTTGGCGCGCATGCTTTCAACCATCGAGACGAGGCGAAAGGTGCCAATATGCGGCTTGGCGACATAAAGAATTTCATCGGGTGCGCCAGCAGCGACAAACTCGGTGAGCACCTTGCGTGCGCGGTGCATGGGGTCTTTGATACGGCTATACAGCTTTCCATCTGAAAATGTACCCGCACCGCCCTCACCAAATTGGGCGTTGGACTCAGGGCTGAGCTGGCGCTTGCGCCACAATGCAAAAGTATCAACCGTGCGCTCACGAACAATCTTGCCGCGCTCAAGGATGATGGGGCGGAAACCCATTTCTGCCAGAATCAGCCCCGCAAATAGACCACAGGGACCAGTGCCAATAACAACTGGGCGTGTTTTCAATTGCGCGGGCGCTTGCGCAACGTGGTGATAGACAGTTTTGGGTGTGGGTCCGATATGCCGATCGTCTTTAAACCGGCGCAAAATCTCAGCTTCGTTCGCAACAGTAACGTCGACACTATAGATCAAG
>JANLSL010000502.1:0-6898 GCA_031362385.1 Alphaproteobacteria bacterium
CCAGGCATAGACGCGGATCAAGAACGATGTCCAAAACGGCAGTAATACTAAAAATAACAAGGGCAAGCGCCAGGACACTGGAGCGCGCACAATCGCATACGCCATTGGATAGCCGATCAGCAGCGCAAGCAGCGTTGAGACCGCAGCAATGCGTAACGAGTTGAGATAGGCTTTGATATAAAGCGAGTCTGCACCAAGAAGTTTATAGTTCGCAATCGTTCCCAGCCACCCGAACTGCCCATCCACGCTAGGCCCAAACAATGGCATATAAGGCGGCACACCGAGCTGCATTTGCGAGATGCTGATTTTGATGATGAGAATCAATGGCAGCAGCGCGAACACCACAAGCCACACCAAGGGAATTGATAATGTCGCGCGCCTCAGACCAGAGGATTGGATCACACTCATGTGCGCAAGACCACAACAGCACTCGCGTCCCACGAGATGGTGACCTTGGTTGACGGCGTAACGGGCGTGTGCGCCCCATTCTGACAGGTGATGCGGATCAACGCTCCGTGCTGGGTGCGCACGAGATACGTCGATACCGTGCCCAAATACACAACATCTTCAACAGTTGCGGTGATGAGAAAGTTTTCACTATGCGCGGCACCCAGGGCGATGCGTTCAGGGCGCACTGAAAGTGCGACGAAAGTTCCAGCAGCAGGCAGCACACCATGCACCTTCAAGGTTTGGCCAAGTGCAGCGCAGTCAACTGTGCGACCATCAGGCGCCACACACCCGTCCCAAATGTTTGATTCACCAAAGAACGAGGCGACCTTGCGCGAGGTGGGGCTGTTATAGAGTTCGCGTGGCGACGCGATTTGTAAAATCTTGCCCTGATCCATCACAGCCACACGGTCGGCCATCGTCATGGCGTCTTCCTGATCATGCGTCACCACAACAAAGGCGATGCCCAGACGTTGGCGAAGGTTGCGCAATTCCAAGCGCGTCCGTTCGCGCAAGGCCCGATCAAGCGCTGCCATCGGCTCGTCGAGCAGCAAAACCTTGGGTCGCTTAGCAATGCAGCGCGCTAAAGCCACGCGTTGCATTTGCCCGCCCGACAGGTGATGCGGCTGGCGCGCGGCCAACCCCGCCATCTCGACCAATTCAAGCGCCTCATGAACCCGCGCGGTAAGTTCCGCACCCTTAAGACCATCTTGCTTCAACCCAAAGGCCACATTGTCGGCAACCGTCATATGTGGAAACAGCGCGTAAGACTGAAACATCAGGTTCACCGGGCGCAGATACGCCGGCGTGGCCGTCATGTCCGTGCCAGCTATAGTAATGCTGCCACGATCAGCGCGCTCCAACCCTGCCAGCAAGCGCAGCAACGTGGTTTTGCCGCACCCCGAAGCACCGAGCAGCGCCAAGAACTCATTGCTCTGCACTGCCAGTGACACGCCATCAACAGCGATCACATCGCCAAATGACTTGTAGACGTCGACAGTATTTATAACTGTATTTGATTGCGTCACGAGCCGGTTTTCACGCGCGTCCATAATCGGGTGCGCAACCGTTCAATTTCTGGCGTTGGAATTGTCTCAGTTAATAATTTGGCCGCCACCGCTGGCGGTGGATACACCGATGGGTCTTCAAGCAGCTCTTTGTTCATGAAGGGTGCGGATTTCAAATTGGGGTTGGCGTAATAAACCTCGTTTGAAATTTTGGCGACAACTTCGGGGCGAAGGATGTAATTCAAAAACGTGTATGCATTGTCGGCATGAGGAGCATCTTTGGGAATTGCCAGAAAATCAAACCACATAATCGCACCCTCTTTTGGGATGCTATAGGCGATTTCGACATTATTTTTGGCTTCCCCAGCGCGTGTCGCTGCCTGATACACATCGCCCGAATAACCCATGGCAACGCAGACATCCCCATTGGCCAGTGCGGTGATGTACTCAGAATTATGGAACTTGGTGATATAGGGCCGCACACCCTTCCACAGTTCGGCTGCTGCTTCATAATCAGCAGCAGTTGTTGTGTTGGGGTTCTTGCCCATGTAGCTCAGCGTAAGCTCAAAAATATCAGCGGGTGAATCAAAGGCATAAATGCCGCAGTCGGCCAGCTTGGCTGCATTTTTGGGATCAAGGATCAACGACCAGCTGTTGACGGGCGCATTTTTGCCCAAGACTTGTTTGATCTTCTTGACGTTATACCCAAGGCCCGACGTCCCCCACATGTAGACAATGCCGTGAATATTTCCTGGATCTTGAACGGCGGCCTTGGCGGCGAGGACGGGATCTTGGGTTGCTATATTTGACAACTTCGATTTGTCGAGCGCTTGGACGATGCCAGCTTTGATCAGCCGACCGAGGACAGGGCCATTGGGCACCACCACATCATAGCCGGAATCGCCCGCGAGCATTTTAGCTTCAAGCATCTCGCTGGAATCATAGTTATCGATATTAACTTTGATGCCTGTCTGTTTCGTAAAGTTCGCAATCGTATCGGGCGCTAGATAGTCCGACCAAATATAGAGGTTGAGTACTTTGTCCTCAGCATGGGCTGGCATAGCAAGCGCGCACACAACCAGCGCTGTCAGAATGCGGCTGAAAATTTTACATAGGAAAAAATGCATCGCCGCCGCTCCACTAAAACTTGAATGCGCGCGATATTAAGGACTTGCGATGGCGGCTGTAAACGCCTCAGCGCGCCTTGCCGTTGGTGGCACCCCACGGGATGCGTTCGGGCGGCGGATTATCAAGGCGCTCCATGCCGGTGGGCAACCCAAGCTGGCGACGACCGAAATTGAGCATATGGACATCCCAGTTCAGCGCGACCTGATTTTGCATGACGTTGAGGTCGCGGTAAAAGCGCTGCACCGGGTTGGAATCGAAAATGCCGATGGCTCCCATCTGCCGCACCAGCCGGTGGACCAAGTCATGACAGAGGCGCGCGATGTAAGTGCGTTCACGACCTGAATCAATAAACTCATCCGGTTTAATGTTGCGCCGCGCCAGACCGCGTGTATGCAAAAACGTATTGTGCTTATCATAAAGGGCGCGTGCGGCTTCTAATTCACAAAACGACTCAGCCAAGCGTTCTTGAACCGTGTGCAACTGCGCTGGTGAATTTGGCATCATCGATGCCACCCGTGATTGGGTTGACTCGCGGTACGACTCGTACGCCCCTTCAGCCGCCCCCAGCACCGGGCCTAACAGCCAGCTTGAGAAATAAGCACCAAAGGCAACGTCATAGAGGTAACTGTCGGGGTTAACCGACGCCCCTGGCGGTGCGCCTTGAAAATTGCTCGGGCCATCGACAAGCCACCGCTCAGGGATAAACACGTCATTGTAGTTGATGTCTTTTGAGCCAGTCCCTTTCATGCCCGCAACATGCCAGGTGTCGATAATCTCGACCTGACTGGCAGGTACAATCGTGCGCACGGCACGGCCTGTTTTGCTGCCGTCATCATTCAGCACGTCAGCGTTGACCATAACCCAATCAGCATGATCACACCCGGAGGCAAACCGCCAAATGCCTTTGGCCTTAACCCCACCCTGCACTTTGAAAAGCTTACCGGTGGTTTGCGCCGAGGCGGTGACAAATAATTGGTTGGGACCTTTCTCGAATACTTCATCCTGAAGCTCTTTGGGAAAGCGCCCAACAATGCCCGAGTGCCCGCCGACCACCGCCACAATCCATGCCGTCGATGCACAGCCGTGCGCGATAATCCGCGCCGCTTCCGGCAAGGCTGGCCAGTCCATCTCAAGGCCGCCGTAACGCGCTGGCGTAAAAATACGCAATAAGCCCGCTTGATACAAATCGTTCATGGTCTCGATGGACAGCTTGCGTGCTTCTTCGGTTTTACCTGCGCGCTTCGCAAACTCAGGTACCAACGCTTGTGCATTGGCCATCAGCTGCTCATAGCTGAGCTTTGGTGTGGGATGGTTGATCGTATTTTGAGCAGCGACTTTGGCACTCATCATCTTCTCCTTTAACGCGCGCGCTTTTTGGACGGACGTTTGGATTTTCGTGCTGCGGTTACAAGACCAGCTTTCGTCAGCACCTCGCGCGCCACGTGCATGCCATCAATAGTCGCCGGCACACCGGCATATAACGCGGTATGCATCAAAACTTCCTTGATCTCAGTGACCGTGCATCCGTTATTAAGCGCGCCTTTTAAGTGAATTGCCAATTCTCGCGGACGATTAAGCGCGGTCAGCATCGCCAGATTGATAAGGCTGCGTGTCTTGAGCGACAACTGGGGCCGCGTCCAAATATCGTGCCACACCCACTCATGAATCAGCGTCATAAAGTCGCGGTTGAGTTCGTCCATACTGGCGAGAGACGCATTCACATAGTCGTCGCCCAGCACACGCCGGCGTTGTTTTTCGCCGAGGTCGGCACGGCCTACCGATTTGGCAGAGGATTTCTTTGCCGCCATGACTTCACCTTCTATACTAAGCCGGCATCGCCGATCGGATCACGCTTGATCACCTTAAACGTCAGCAGACGCCACAATAATTTGGGAATCGATAACCAATTTATCCGCGCGCCAGATTTTGTATTCGAGAGCACTTTCTCGACGATATGCTCTGCCACCGGGCCTACCGGGTCACCGAACATCATAATAAATTTCTTTTTGGCGCGTAACGCATCGGCCGACTGGCCCCACTCGTCGCCAATTGAAAGTTCGGTCACCACGATACCGGGTTGAATATAGCCCACCAGCACTTGCTTTTTCTTAAGCTCCTTAGCCGCAGCGCCAGTGAAATACGTGAGCGCGCGTTTGGTTGACCCATACACCGATAATCCTGCGCGCGTCATACCATCAGAGCCAAAGCCCTCGAAGTTATAGATCGCGCCGCGCCAACCATCATTTTCATCTTGCGCTTGCATGTGCTTGGCAGCAACGGCTGTGCCGTTCATGGCACCTGACAGGTTGGTCTCGATCACGTTGACAATATCAGCAGGATCAAGCTGACCAACATTGCGGTATTTGTTAATCAGACCGGCGTTGTTAATCCAAATATCAATACGGCCAAACACCTTGGCTGATTGTCGCCACAGGTTTTGCACCTGCGCGACATCAGCGACATCACACGCAACACCAACTGCACGGCCCGCTGGTTTGGCGTTATTAAGAGTATTCACCGCCGCATCGACCGTGTCTTGACGGCGCCCACTGATGACAACGTTATGGCCGCGCTTCATAAAAGCCATCGCCAAACCAAGGCCGATGCCTTTGGTGGAGCCCGTGATGACGATTGCTTTGGCCGACATGTCTAAGCCCTCAGTGATGCCGGTTTTAAAATCAGACCGGGAGATGTAAGCCGTACCCAAATGGCAGCGACCAATAGCACCAGATTCGCAGCGCCCATAATCACAAAGGGCGCATAGGGCGCCCAACTATCAAACAACCGCCCACCAATGCCGGTTGCAAATAAAATGCCAACCGCGCCACACAAACTGAACATGCCAACAACAGCACCGCGATCTTCATCGCGGGTTTCCTGGCCGATTAAACCTTGCGACGTAATGAGCGCACTGATTTGGCCAATGCCTAAAATCATAAACACTGCCATGCCCAACCCATCAAGCGGCGTGTCGAGAAGTGCGGTGCCCAAATAGCCCACACTGGCCAATGCCATGGCGATGATGATGGCCGTGACGCGATTCACCTTGTCCATAATCCAGCCCATGACCGGCGCCCAGATTAAGGCCATGGTTTGGGAGATGGCAAATACGATGGTGCCCTTTTTCAAGGCCTCGCCGCTATCAAGCCCTGCAGCCGTTCCCGCCTGCACCGACCACAGCGCGATGAAAACACCCACAACCACCAAATCACCGCGCGAGGTGAAAGCAGCCGCATAGGACAACGCCACGCGCGGATTTTTAGCCGCCGAGAAGCCCACAGCAACAAGGGCCGATAACGCTGGGCGTTCTTTACTCGAAGCCGGAACACCGCCTTTAAGGCCGATCTGAAAAACCACCGCTGCCGCGACACAAAAGCCTGCCGTCAGCAACATCATCCATTGCCCTGCCTCAATGGGGGCCATACCGCCTTGGCGCAAAACATTGGGCAATTGGCCCAAGGCCACCGATAACAGCACAATGCCCAGGCCATTCATCACTGAGCCCAACCCAATCATTTTGCCGCGTGAAACTTCCTGCGGATAATCTGCACTGATGGTCGCGATCATGCCCGAACCCGCCGCCGCGCCGACGGCATAGATCATGCGGCCAATGGTCAGATCAAAAATATTGGTGGCGAAAGCATAGATGCCAAAGCCCGCCGCGATGGCGATGGATGCAAACACGATGATGGGCCGACGGCCGACCCGGTCGGCCAGAATACCAAACGGGCTGGCCAACAGAATAATGATCAGCTCGTTCCAAAAGGCGAGATCGCCCGACACCGTGCCTTGGGTGGCTTGCGGCAACTGCAAATGCTCGGTGAGAATATAGCTTTGAGCCACGTTGAGAAACGCCAGCGTGCCGATGACCGTGAAGTTCGCGAACATAAGCGTCCAAGCGTTCGTCTGGCTAATGCCCCGCGTTAACCACAATGGGAATGGGCGAAGCCGTTCGCACGTGGTGTCAATTTGCATGGCCGTTCAATCCCCAAGAAGAAACGCTACGCATACTCATAGGCTAAGAATGCCCGGCGTCATTTGGCCCCTTGGTGCGCCAACCATCAAGCGGATATAGGTGCCAACGACCCGTGGCCGAGCCGACTCGAACGCCACCAACAGAAGCATGGGTATACAAAGGCCGCCTCGGCAGCGCCGAGCAATAGCCGCCACAAATAAGCCGATTCAGAATTAACGCACCGTGCTAGTGGAGCGGATCTGTCAATAGCTACCCAATTTAAACCAGCCCAGAGAGGCGAAAGTCAGATACAAAGCTCCACAAAAGTATATATATAACAAGTGGTTCTCATGATTATAAC
>JANLSL010000404.1:0-3776 GCA_031362385.1 Alphaproteobacteria bacterium
TCGCGATAAGCCTGATCAAATCAGGCGCGTTCTGGCGGCTATTCTGCAAGACGGCGATGAAATTGGTTTGGCGCTGTCGCAAAAATCAAAACTGCGTCGTCCTTATGAGCGTATCATCGCCTTTTTCCGCACCACCGATACCGTGGTGAATGCTTTCGATTTGGCGAACTCGGCGGCGACAGCATTGGGCGATGGCCTCTATGTTTGGCCCACACCCGAGGGCCGGCCAGATACTGATGAGCAGTGGTTATCGACTTCGGCCAATCTCTATAACTGGAACCTTCCCCTGTTATTGCTGGCTCAAACCGCATTCCGCACGACCTTAAATGCTCAAACACCGACCAGCGCCAGCGCATCGGCGACTCAACTTGTGGAATACTGGGTCGAACGTATGGTGGGCTACACCTTGCGACCAGCCGCGATGACGGCTTTGATCGCAGACGTGGCAGGGCCTGGTGGGGCGATGGCAGCCTATGCTTCAGGCGGCGGCACAAATATCGAGAGTGCGTTGCGCCGCTTGGTTGCACTGATTGCAACCTCGCCAGAATTTGGTGTGCGATGACGCTCAACATCACCCGTCGCGATCTGTTGCTTTCAAGTGGTGCGCTGACGACTTTGGCGCCAGGCCTGCGCGTGGCGTTGGCCACTGAGGGCACCTCTGCACAGCGCGATATGTTGGTGGTGATTTTTTTGCGCTTTGGCAGCGATGGTTTGACGCTGGTTCCACCGTCTGAAGACGCAGATTACCGAGACAATCGCCCCACGCTTGGCATTGGCTCATCGGGCCCAAATGCAGCGCTGCCGCTGGGCACATTGGATGGCGTTGCGTTTTTCATGAACCCCAACATGCCAGAGTTAAAAGCGCTGTATGACGCGCAAAGTTTAGCGGTCATTCATGCTGCCGGTGTGCCCACGGCTAGCCGCAGCCATTTCGTCAGTCAGGATAAAATGGAACGCGGCATTGCCGACGGCGAGAAGCAAATCGCGGGGGGCTGGCTGGGGCGTCACTTGCTCGCGCGCAATCTTGTGTTGCCAGGCTTGGGCGCAATTTCAACCTCACCCGAGGTCGACGTTTCATTGCAAGGGTATGTGGCGTCGGTGGCGATACCAGATGTGACGCGGTTTGATGTGGCGGGGGGAGACATCAATCTCAATCTGATCGAAAAAATGTATGTGGGCAGCGAACCATTAGTGTCGTCGGGCCAGGCCACGATTGCTACCATCAAAACTGTCAAAGCCAATTTGTTGTCGCAACCCAAAACGCTGGGAAACCCTGCCGGGTATACCAGTGGTCAACTTTCAACGTCGCTGCGCTCGGTTGCCAACATTATCAAAGCCAACATCGGGCTTGAAATCGCGACAGTTGACCTGGGCGGGTGGGATCACCATACCAACCTCAATGCGTTCTTTGGCGGTAACGCCCAAGAACTTTCGAAATCCATTGCTGCGTTCTGGACCGACATGGCCGAGTTTCGCAACCGGTTGAGTATCGTTGTGATGACCGAGTTTGGTCGCCGTGTTCAAGAAAATGCCAATGGCGGGCTAGATCATGGTGCCGCATCGGTGATGATGACGTTAGGCGGCAGCGTGAATGGTGGGCGCATGTATGGCAGATGGCCGGGCTTAAAGCCGGGCGATCTTGTTTCGGGTGATTTGAAAGTCACTACTGATTATCGACAGGTATTGCAGGAAATTCTTGTTAAACGCCGGGGCGAAACCACGCCACAGGCGGTGTTTCCAACGCTGGCCTATCAGCCGCTCGGGATCATGAAGGCTTAAGCGATGGTGGCGATTTTTATTGATGGCGATGCTTGCCCTGTGAAGGAAGAAACCCTGCGCGTAGCAGCACGGCACGGTGTGTTGGTGCATTTGGTCAGCAATTCATGGCTGCGCGGGCCCGCTGACCCCATGGTCAACCGTGTGGTGGTGGAGCGCGATAAGCTAGATGCTGCTGATGATTGGATCGCCGAACATGTGGCCGCGCATGACATTGTCATCACGGCAGATATTCCCTTAGCGGCGCGCAGCGTTGCCAAGGGTGCTACGGTTTTACGGCCGAACGGTAAGCCATTAGATCAGGCTTCAATCGGGATGACATCGGCCCTGCGTGATCTCAATACCCATCTGCGCGACATGGGCCAAATGACCGGTGGCCCGGCACCTTTCAATAAGCAAGATCGCTCACGCTACCTTGATAAGTTGGAAACGATTCTGCGGGCGTCCAAGGCCAAGGCCGCTTCTGTTGCACCTTGAGTGTGCTTATCCGGGCCCGCTGGAATCCATCTCAGCCCAGAGCTTGAAAACAGGCGAGGGGGTGACCTCGCCGTCGCGGATCATCTGCTGCCACACCCCACATGCTTCAATAAAGAACGGCACGCTGCCTGAGAACATCACATATGAAAGCGCTTCGGCCAGCTCAGGCTCGGGCACACCAAGTCGGTAACATTCGCCGATATGCCATTTAAGTTCGTCGCCACGTTGCAAGCAGCCGTGCACAGCGGCCAGCGTCATGTGAATCAGGCCTGGGCGAATGGCGGCTGAGGCACTGAGTGCATTCAGGCTTTGGAAATAGAGGCCCTTGCGGTCGTAAGCGGGCAGGTGGTGCTGCCAATATTGAGCAATAAATCCGAATGCACCGCTGCCTTCGGCTATGCCAGTCAGGCGTACGATCAGATCGACTTCATCTTTTGCGCCGCCCGCTTTCAGGAATTTTAGCAAGTGCTGCGAGGCGATGTGCTCGCGCCGCGCAGTGAGTACGCCCAGCCATACAAACTCGCGGTCATGCTCGCTGAGTGTGCGTGGGACCAACGTTAGCGCGGTGTAACAGGCGTCATAGCCTTCTAGCAGCTGTGGCGCGGTCAGTGCCATCAAACCATGATGGGGCAATAGGTAGCCGCGCTTGGCTTTAACGGCCTCAAGGCGTTTCAGGGCATCGGCTGTGGTATCGGCTGGCATTGTGACCTCATCATTTGGTCGCTACATTGGCATGTTCTGTTTCTAAAGTGAAAGCCATGCTGTGCTGAAAATTCTTTTTCCACTCAGTATATTGTGTTTTGCCGTGGCGCTGCCCGCACAGGCCGCCGACAAAACTTTGCGAGTGGGTATTCCTGGTTTTCCATCGCTGGGCATGAACCCGCTGACCAGTACGAACTTACCCGCCCTTTATACCTATGCCGCGGTTTATGATGCGTTGACCTGGGTTGACACCAAGGGCAACGCCCTGCCGCAAGCTGCCGAAAGCTGGCGTGCTGTGAATGAAACGACGTGGCGGTTCAAACTTAAACCCGGCCAAATGTTTTCCGATGGGACACCCCTGAATGCCTCAGCAGTGGTTTTCGCGGTGGAACTTTTGCGCAGCCCGGCAGGTGCAACATATACCGTGACGGTTGAAATTCCTTCGCTGAAGGCAGCGCACGCGATTGATGACCTAACGGTGGAAATTACCACCAGCTCACCGAACCCATTTCTGCCGCAAGAACTCAGCCTGATGCGCCTGATGTCGCCAACCAATTGGACCAAGGTTGGCGATGCCGGGATCAATAAATCACCCATCGGCAGCGGGCCGTTCATTGTTGAAATCTGGACGCCAGGCGTGATGCTGCTCAAGCCAAATCCCACCGCATTGCGCAAACCAAAGGTCGATAAGTTGGAACTGCGCGCTGTGCCGGATACGCCTGCGCGGGTGCAAGCATTGTTGGCAGGGCGCTTGGACATCGCAATGGCGCTGGGTCCTGATGAACTTTCGCAAATTGAAGCTGCTGGTCACGCCATGGTGG
>JANLSL010000507.1:0-2711 GCA_031362385.1 Alphaproteobacteria bacterium
AGAGATAATACGTTTCCAAAGCACCCGGCCGACTCCCCCTAACCGGACACGGCGCCAAAACGGCGCTCGCGGATGCGATATGCTGCAACCGCAGCTTCAAGATCGGCCTGCCCAAAATCAGGCCATAATGTCTCTGTAAAAAACAATTCGGTATATGCCAATTGCCACAGCATGAAGTTGCTGATGCGTTGCTCGCCAGACGTTCGAATGAGCAAGTCCGGCTCAGGCATATTGCGCGTAAATAATCGTTGCTCGATCATATCCTCAGTAATCTGTTCCGGGGCCAACAAGCCTTTGACGCATTCAGCCGCCAACGCGCGCGCTGATGCAGCAATTTCTTGGCGACTGCCGTAGCTCAAAGCCAGCGTCAGTGTCAGACGCGAGTTACTTGCTGTGCGCTGTTCAGCTGACTCAATCAATTCGACAGTGTCTTTGGGCAGCCGGTCGCGATCACCAATCACAACAAAGCGCACACCTTTATCGGCAAGCTCAGTAACCTCGTTTTGGAGATAGAGCCGCAACAAACCCATTAAGTCGCGGACTTCACTTTCGGGGCGGCGCCAATTTTCAGACGAGAAGCCAAACAAGGTCAGGTAGCCGATTCCCATTTGGCCTGCGCATTCGACAACGCGCCGCACCGCATCTGCGCCACGTTTATGCCCTGCTGCGCGGGGTAAATTACGAGCTTTCGCCCACCGTCCGTTGCCATCCATGATGATCGCCACATGCACCGGAACACCTGAAGATTCAGGTGTTGCAGATGTCGGCGAAAGGGCGTGCTGGGGCTGCATGGTGGCCGTAGGTGAGCCTGTTAAATTTGGGTTATTTCTTGCTCTTTATGTTTCATGGCGTCGTCAACCTTACCGATCATCTGGTCGGTCATTTTCTGAACTTCTTCATTGAACCGCTTATGGTCGTCTTGAGAAATCTTGTTGTCTTTCTCCATTTTCTTCAGCGCTTCATTGCCATCGCGGCGCACGTTACGCACCGCAACGCGGGCTTGTTCGGCGTACTTGTGGGCGATTTTGGTAAGTTCAGTGCGCCGCTCGCTGGTCAGGGGTGGTATCGGAATGCGGATGAGTGTGCCATCGGCCATGGGGTTAAGCCCCAGATTAGCCTCGCGAATTGCTTTTTCAACCGACTTCAACAAGCCCTTGTCCCAAACTGAAACTGAGATCATCCGTGCTTCAGGAACCGACACACTGGCCACTTGGTTGAGCGGCATATTGCTGCCGTAAGCATCAACTTGGATGGGGTCAAGCAGCGCGGTACTGGCGCGGCCCGTACGCAACCCACTGAATTCCTTTTTCACAACTTCAAGTGTGCTTTCCATTTTGTGCTGGAGTTCTTTTTTAAGCGTTGGAAAATCTTGTGCCATGGTAGCCTCCGCAGTCTTTATTGAGCCGCAACAATCGTAAACGCACCCTCGCCGCTTAACACTTTGGCGACGGCGTTTTCGGTATGCATATCGAACACGACAATGGGCAGATTGTTTTCACGCGCGAGTGCGATTGCAGCCATGTCCATGACCTTAAGATCATCGGCAATAACTTTGTCGAAAGTCAGGCGGTCATAGCGCTTTGCTGCCTTATTCTTTTTAGGATCAGAATCATAAACACCATCAACTTGCGTGGCTTTCATGAGCACGTCGCAATTCATCTCGGCGGCGCGCAAAGCTGCTGCGGTGTCGGTTGTAAAAAATGGATTGCCCGTACCAGCAGCGAAAATCACCACGCGGCCCTTTTCCATGTGGCGCACCGCGCGGCGACGGATATAAGACTCACACACTTGTGCCATGGCGATAGCGGACTGAACGCGGGTCGGAACACCTACCCCTTCAAGCGCAGACTGCACCGCCAGTGCATTGATGATCGTTGCCATCATGCCCATGTAGTCAGCACTGGTGCGGTCCATCCCCGTGGCTGCACCCGACACACCGCGGAAAATGTTGCCACCGCCGATGACCAGGCAAATTTGGCGACCGCCATCAACGACCGCCTTGATGTCACGGGCAAGCTTAGCGACAGTATTATTGTGCAGGCCAAATTCCTGCGGTCCCATCAGGCCTTCGCCCGAGACCTTCACCATCACGCGTTTATAAGGCAGTGGTTGCGCCATCTTCCCCCGCACGTGGGCTTAACAACATTATGCAGGGCGGGTATGAAAAAGGGACGGAGCGCCCGTCCCTTTTCGTTCCGCCGCATGCGTTTCAGCCTCACTTATATCAAAGCCCCAGGCACAGGTCTTAACCTAATTCTGGCTGAAAAGAAATATAATTATCAATAGCTTAGCGTGCACCAGCGACCGCCGCCACTTCGGCTGCGAAGTCTTTTTCTTCCTTTTGGATGCCCTCGCCTAAGGCAAAGCGCAAATAACCGGCAAGTTTAACTGGTGCGCCAACGTCTTTGGCTGCGTTTTCGACAACCTTACCAACCTTAACTTTGTCATCCATGACATAATTTTGCTCAAGCAGGACTACTTCTTCGTAGTACTTGCGGACGCGGCCAATCACCATTTTCTCGGCGATCTCGGGCGTTTTGCCCGAAGCAGTCGCCTGGTCGCGGTAGATGGCCTTTTCGCGCTCGAGTGCTGCGCCATCAACGCCAGCGATATCCAAAAACTGCGGATTAGCTGCTGCCACATGCATAGCGATTTGCTTGCCTAAGGCTAGCAACTTATCGGCCGGGCCAGCTGACTCAAGGGCAACCAGC
>JANLSL010000501.1:0-7186 GCA_031362385.1 Alphaproteobacteria bacterium
GCAAAGCTGCGCTTGTTCTCGGATGTGATGATTGATGGCGGCACGGCAGTGCTCAATGCCGACGCGCCTGAGTTTCCCGCATTCGACGCTGCATGTCGCTTGCGACGCCATCATGTTCTGACCTTTGGCGAACGCGGTGATGCGATCCGTCTTGATGCTGTCACCCGCGAAGCAGCAGCCCAAAATCTCAAACTCTCGGTCATGGGCCAAAGCTTCGATGTCAAACTTCCGCTCGCTGGGCGCTTCCAAGCCAGCAATGCCATGTGTGCGCTGGGCTTTGTGCTTGCCGCAGGAGCGACACCGAAAGCCGCCGTCGAAGCCCTTGAGAAACTCAAAGGTGTTCCCGGGCGGCTTGAGTATGTTGGGAGTGCCGGGTCAGGCGCGCCAATTTATGTTGATTACGCCCATACGCCTGATGCGCTTGAGACCGTCCTGAATGCATTACGCCCACACACGTCGGGTAAATTGATCTTGGTCTTTGGCTGTGGCGGGGACCGTGACCGCGGCAAGCGCCGCCTCATGGGCGAAAAAGCAAAAGAATTAGCTGACCGCGTTATTGTCACCGATGACAATCCACGCACCGAAGACGCAAGCTTGATCCGCCGTGAAATCCTCCAAGGGTGCCCGCGTGCTGATGAGATTGCTGATCGCGACTTGGCCATCCAAACCGCCATCGCGGCGCTGAACAGCGGCGACCTTTTGCTGATTGCTGGCAAGGGCCACGAAAGCGGTCAGATCATCGGCACCAATGTGATTCCGTTTAGCGATGCAGGGGTTGCGCGGCGTCATCTCGCGGGAGACCGCGCATGATGAATCTTTGGACAGCACCAGAAATTGCCAAGGCGACAGCTGGCGTAACAGCAGGCGCCTGGGCGGCAAGCGGCGTTTCGATTGATAGCCGCACAGTTGCAAAGGGTGATCTGTTTATCGCGCTGCAAGGGCCCACGCATGATGGTCATGCTTATGTGGAATCTGCGCTGGCGGCGGGGGCGGCTGGTGCTCTTTTACACCGCGAGCCCAAGACCTACTCCCCCAGTCTGAACACTAAAACAGTATTAGTTAAGGATACGTTCACGGCGCTGAATAATTTAGGCCGTGCGGCGCGCGCGCGCAGCAAAGCCAAAATTGCTGCAATCACTGGCAGCGTCGGCAAGACGGGCACCAAAGAGGCCCTCAAATTAGCCTTTGGCGCGCTGGGTTCAGCGCATGCCACGGCTGGCAACCTCAACAATCATTGGGGCGTGCCGTTAAGTTTGGCGCGCATGCCGCGCAAGACTGAGTTTGGCGTGTTTGAAATTGGCATGAACCACCCCGGCGAGATTGCGCCGTTGGCCAAATTAGCTGAACCGCATGTGGTAATTGTCACCGCCGTTGCCGCCGTCCATTTGGAATTTTTTGAATCGGTGGCGGGCATTGCAGATGAAAAAGCAAGCATCGCAGCAGGCCTGATCAATGGCGGCAGTGCCATTCTGCCCAGCGATAACGAGCACTTCGACCGCTTGTGCGCCCAGGTGCGCGGACATGGCTGCACCAACATCATCTCGTTTGGTGCTGATGGGAATGCCAATGCGTGCCTGGTCAGTGCGGCATTCAATCCAAAGGGCATGCAAGTGGCAGCCGATATTATGGGCCAGCGCGTCACATTCGATATGGGAGTCACCGGCAAGCAGTGGGCGATCAATGCGCTGGCGGTTCTGGCAGCAGTCCATGCTGTTGGTGGTGATGTCCTGATTGCTGCCGCAGCACTGTCACAATTGACAGCAACCAAGGGGCGAGGCTCGCGCACAAGCGTCGCCCTTTCAGACGGCGCGTTCACACTGATCGATGAAAGTTACAATGCCAGCCCTGTTTCGGTTAAAGCGCTAGCTGACACGCTGGGGCAAATCAAAGCCAATAGCAAAAGCCGCGCGCTCATTGTGCTTGGTGACATGCTGGAGCTTGGTGTCCAAGGCGCTGAACTTCATGCCGAGCTGAAAACTGCTTTGCTCGCCAATGACATCGATTTGGTTTTCACCGCCGGGCCTTTGATGGAACATCTTCACAACGCATTGCCGCGCGAAAAACGCGCTGGCCACGCCA
Source organism: Alphaproteobacteria bacterium (assembly GCA_031362385.1). Taxonomy (GTDB): domain Bacteria; phylum Pseudomonadota; class Alphaproteobacteria; order Rhodospirillales; family Rhodospirillaceae. The sequence continues at coordinate 2,080 of JANLSL010000501.1, forward strand.
AAGACTCAGGCGCACTCGCACCCCTGATCTGCGCCGCCGTCAGAGTTGGCGACATTGTCGCCGTCAAAGGGTCTAACGGCAGCAAGATGAGTACCGTGGTTGACGCCCTCAGCGCACCGCAGCGCCACATCTCAAACGCAGATCACGGCAGGTAAGGGAAAGCCAACGTATGTTTTACAGCCTCGCCCAATTCGCTGATCAGTTTCCGGCGCTGAATTTATTCCGCTACCTCACGTTCCGTGCGGGCGCGTCGGTCGTGACGGCCATGATCGTGTGCTTCATGTTTGGCCCGGCCATTATTCAGTGGTTGAAATCCAAGCAGGGCAAAGGTCAACCCATCCGTCAAGACGGTCCGCAAAGTCACCTCATCACCAAGCAAGGCACGCCAACGATGGGGGGCATGATGATGTTGCTCTCCATTGCGGCATCGACACTGCTCTGGGCCGATTTGTCTAACCGCTATGTGTGGGTCGTGTTGCTGGTCACACTCAGCTACGGCTTTATTGGTTTCCTCGACGACTACATGAAGGTGACGCGGCGTTCGTCGGGTGGGCTTCCCGGGCGCTTAAAGCTGGTCGCGGAAATAGCTATCGCAATAACAGCAGCGGTTTGGATCATCGACATCAGCTCCGACAGTTTGTCGGGGATGTTGGCAGTCCCGTTCTTCAAAGACCTACTGATCAACTTAGGCATCATGTATGTGCCCTTCGCGGTGTTCATCATGGTCGGCGCATCGAACGCGGTGAACCTCACCGATGGCTTAGACGGCCTGGCCATTGTGCCCGTGATTATTGCAGCTGGCGTGTTTGTGATTATTGCCTACCTCATCGGCAATAGCGTGTTTGCCAACTACCTTCAGGTTCATTACGTCGCTGGTGCTGGTGAGCTCGCCATTTTCTGTGGTGCTGTGGTTGGCGCTGGTCTGGGTTTTTTGTGGTTCAACGCCCCACCAGCAATGGTGTTCATGGGCGATACCGGCTCACTCGCCATGGGTGGCGCGCTCGGCTCGGTCGCGGTCGTCACCAAACATGAAATCGTTTTGGGGCTGGTCGGCGGATTATTCGTGCTGGAGACCATCTCGGTCATCGTGCAAGTCGTCTCGTTCAAGCTGACCGGTAAACGCGTGTTTCGTATGGCACCGCTGCATCATCACTACGAAGAAAAAGGCTGGGCTGAATCGACTATTGTTATCCGGTTCTGGATCATCGCCATGATTTTGGCGATTGCCGGGCTGGCCACATTGAAATTGAGGTAACGGCGAGAATGATTCCTGTCTTCACCTTTGCTGGAAGCCGCGTCGGCGTGATGGGCCTGGGTAAATCTGGGCTCTCGGCAGCGGCTGCTTTAAAGGCGGGCGGGGCGCATGTTCTGGTGTGGGATGACAAGCCAGAGCAACGCGCTGCTGCGACAGCAGCGAACTGGGAATTACTTGATGTTCAATCAAAGCACCTTGATGTGGTGGCGTTGATCTGGAGCCCAGGCGTTCCACACACACTGCCTCAACCCCACGCGCTGGCCATTAAAGCGCGCGAACAAAACATTCCAATCATCTGCGATGTCGATTTATTGGCGCGCGCGCAAGAAGCCTCGTCGTTCATTGGAATTACCGGCACGAATGGTAAGTCGACCACTACTGCGCTGACTGCGCACATCTTCAAGCAGTCAGGACGACCAACCGCAGTTGGCGGCAATTTGGGAACGCCAGCGCTTGATCTGAAAGCCTTGGGTGGGCTTGGAACTTACGTGCTTGAGCTTTCATCGTACCAATTGGAACTGGTGCCATCGCTGGCACTTGAGACGGCGATCTTCCTCAACATTACGCCCGACCACCTGGAGCGCCATGGCAGCATGGATGGCTACGTGGCTGCGAAGAAGCGCATCTTTACAGGTCAGCGTCATCCGCGCACTGCTATTATTGGTATTGACGATGTCTACTCCGCTTCAGTGCGCGATCAATTGGTGCGCGCAGGAGCCCACACGGTTATTCCAATCTCGGTCAAGCAAGCCGTTGCCGGTGGCGTCTATGTCGAAAACGGCATTTTGATCGATGCTACTGATCGTCGCCCGAGCCAGATCGCTGACTTGCGTAGCATTGCCACGTTACCCGGCGCGCATAATTGGCAAAACGCTGCGGCGGCTGCGGCAGCGGCCCTAAGCCAAGGCATTCCTGGCCCGGTGATTGCAGCGGCGTTAAAATCATTCAAAGGCTTGCCTCATCGCCAAGAGTTAGTGACCGTCATCAACGGGGTGGCGTTTATCAACGATAGCAAAGCCACCAATGCCGACGCTGCTGAAAAAGCGTTGCGCTGTTACGACAACATATACTGGATTGCGGGCGGCATTGCTAAAGACGGCGGCATAACCTCGCTGGCACCTTTATTCCCGCGCATCCGCCACGCCTTCCTGATTGGCGATGCTGCCGACGATTTTGCCGACGCCCTTGAGGGCAAAGTTGGCCACGACCTGTATGAAGACCTTGAAGCTGCCGTCGAAGATGCAGGTCAGCGCGCGTTGAAAGACACCCGCCCGGGCACAGTTGTGTTGCTGTCACCAGCGTGTGCCTCGTTCGACATGTTTAAAAGTTTCGAAGAACGCGGTGATCGCTTCCGCAGCGAAGTTTTGGCGTTGTGGCCCCAAAGTAGCTCTACGCTCACAGCCGAAGGCCCACCACCATGAACACCACTGTAGCGCGCACTGATATTAGCACCGTTGGCCGGTGGTGGTGGACCATAGATAAGTGGATCTTAGCCGCTACAACGTTCCTGATTCTGATTGGTATCATTTTGAATTTTGCGGCTGGCCCGCCTGCCGCCGAACGCATTGGCGCGGAAACCTTCCACTTTGTCCGCCGTCAGATGATGTTCTTGCCATTCACCATCATGGTCATCTTCGGCATCTCGTTGATGGCACCCGTTCAAGTGCGCCGCTTTGCTGTGATTGGCTTTCTGATCGCCTTGGTTCTGATGGTGTTTACGCTGTTGATCGGCGTTGAAGTTAAAGGTGCCAAGCGCTGGATTTATTTTGCTGGAATGTCTTTGCAGCCATCTGAGTTTATTAAGCCATTCTTTGCTGTTGTTGCTGCGTGGATGTTTGCCGAGCACCGCACCCGCGAAGATTTTCCTGGTAACCTTATTTCCATCGGGTTGCTGTTCTCAGTTATCGCGGTGCTGCTGAGTCAGCCTGACATCGGCATGACGCTGGTTGTCAGCGCGGTATGGTGCGCGCAATTTTTCATGGCGGGCCTGCCGATATTCTGGGTCATCCTGATTATCGTGTCGGGCTTAGGTGCCTTTGTTGGCGCGTATTTCGTATTCCCGCACGTCGCAAGCCGCGTTGACCGCTTCCTCGACCCCACAACTGGCGACAGCTACCAAATCACGCAAGCCATGCGCGCCTTTCAACAGGGCGGCTGGTTTGGCCGCGGCCCCGGTGAAGGCCGCGTCAAAGAAGCGCTGCCCGATGCCCATACCGATTTTATTTTTGCGGTTGCTGGTGAGGAGTTTGGAATCTTTCTATGTCTCATCATGGTGGCGCTGTTCGGGTTTTTGGTCATCCGTGCGCTGCTGCGTGTGACACGCGAAGAAAACATGTTCGTGTTGCTGGCCGTAGGCGGGTTGGCTGTTCAATTCGGACTGCAAGCTATGGTCAACATGGCGTCGAGCCTGCACATGATGCCAACCAAGGGTATGACGCTGCCGTTTGTTTCCTACGGTGGCTCGTCACTGGTGGCGTTGGGTGTGGGGATGGGCATGATCCTTGCTCTGACGCGACGCCGCCGCGACCTCGAGGGGCATAGCACATGACGCCCACCCCCTCGCCCGACGCGCCTTTGGTTGTGCTGGCTGCTGGTGGTACCGGCGGACACGTGTTTCCTGCCGAAGCTCTGGCGCAAGAATTATTGAGCCAAGATTACCGCCTGGCCCTTGTCACCGACAGCCGCGGCGAACGCTATGGCGGCACGCTGAGCCTGATCGACAAGTACAGCATCCGTGCTGGCGCACTGGCAGGGCGTGGCGTGTTTGGCAAATTGGCCTCGGCGGTGGAACTTGGTTTTGGCACCATTCAAGCCTACCGCTTGCTCAAGCGCCTTAAGCCCGCAGTGGTTGTCGGCTTTGGTGGCTATGCGGCGGCCCCCACGGTTGTTGCCGCGATTGCTGCACGCATCCCCACTATCATTCACGAACAAAATGCCATTCTGGGCTGGGCTAACCGAAAACTTGCGCGCTACGTGAGCAAGGTCTGCATCTCGTTTGATCTTGCACGCCCCGCCCCTGAAAAAGCCCATTTAATTCGCACCGGAATGCCCGTACGGCCCGCCGTCGCCGCAGTACGCGCTACACCCTATCAAGCACCGATTGCCGCAAGTCCCTTCCGCATTCTCGTTCTCGGCGGCAGCCAGGGTGCACGCATTTTTAGCGAGATCCTTCCCGCAGCGATTGCCCGCCTGCCCGAGGAGTTAAGGCATCGGCTTGAGATTTCGCAGCAGTGCCGCCCTGAACAAATTGCGCGCACGATGGCCGCCTATGACAATTTGGGCGTACACGTCGAACTGCGACACTTCTTTGACAACGTCCCTGAACTGCTGGCCAAGGCGCATGTTTTGGTGGCGCGCGCAGGCGCTTCGACAGTTGCAGAAGTGACGGTAGCGGGGCGACCCAGCATTCTCGTGCCCTATCCGTTTGCAGCCGACGATCACCAAACCGCCAACGCCAAAGCGCTTGCAACAGCCGCTGGCGGATGGACGATGCCACAGGAAGAATTCACCCCCGCCGCACTGGCTGAACAACTGATGCAGTTTGTTGATCAGCCGCAAATCTTGACCGACGCCTCAGTCAATGCGCTGGCCTTTAGCATTCCCGACGCTGCAGGCCGCATGGCCGCCGTCGTTGCGGGCCTGACGCAAGGCAAGAACGGCGCGCGGGCGGGGCGTAATATTTCGTCAAATTCAGTCTCGGCTACAGTGACCAGCTTGAACAAAGCAAATCACCTCGACCGCCGCCTGCTTGATCACAACGTATCGCGAGGAGCTGCTTGATGCAGTCTATGCCACTCGACATCGGCATTATTCATTTCGTCGGCATCGGCGGTATCGGCATGAGCGGTATTG
>JANLSL010000506.1:0-2476 GCA_031362385.1 Alphaproteobacteria bacterium
GGCAGCCCTAGCAGCAGCTTCAATGGCAGCGGTATCGGCGTTGGGACGGCCATAACCAATGTTGGCGCTCACGGTATCATCAAACAACACGACATCTTGGCCGACAAAAGCGATGGACTTGCGCAATGACGCCAATGATGCGGTGGAAATATTTTGATCATCAATCAAAATGCGACCGTGGTGAGGTTCATAGAAGCGCAGCAACAAATTGAACACCGTGCTTTTGCCTGCCCCTGAGGGCCCCACCAGCGCAGTGGTTTTGCCGGGTGCGGCTTGAAACGAAAGGCCATTCAAGGCAGCAACACCTTCGCCGTACGAAAATAAAATGTTTTCGAGATCAACTGCACCGTTTTGCACAATGAGCGGCGCAGTATCGAGAGGTTCGGGCCGGGCCGAGCGCTGATCAAGCACCGCGTACAAACGCTCGGCGCCAGCAAGCCCTTCGTTGACCTGGGCATTAGCGTTGGCAAGCGCTTTCATCGGCCGGTAAGCCATCAGCAGTGCAGTGATGAACGAGAAAAATGCGCCTGCAGTGGTGACACCGTCGATCACGCGCCAGCCGCCATAAACAATCACAATGGTAACCGCCACGCCGCCTAAAGTTTCCATCAACGGGCTGGCAACGGCCTTAATGCGTTCGGCACCGATGATGAGATCACGAATGTGGGTGGTGAGTGTTTTAACGCGCGCTATTTCATAATTTTCTAGCCCATAGGCCTTTACCACACGGATGCCAGTGAAACTTTGTTCAGTGAGCGTCATGAGCGCGCCGGTTTGCGCCTGGGTATTGGCTGTCACACGCCGCAAGCGCCGACCCAAACCAGTGACACCAATCACTGAGGGCGGAAAAACCACAAAAGCAATAGTTGCCAATATCCAATCTTGCGCGAACATCACGCCGATCAGAAAAATAACTGAAAGCACCTCGCGGCCCAAACCCGTGAGCGCAGTTGAAACCGCCTGGCGCATCGCATTGATATCGGTGGTCAGGCGGGAAATGAGTGCGCCGGTTTTGTTGAGTGCAAAGAACGCCAAGTCCATTGCCAAAATGTGGGCGAACAATCGGTTTTGCAAATCCGTCAGAATGGTTTGGCCCACCCGCGTCATGATGATGGTTTGGCCGTAGGACGCGACACCCTTCACCGCAAAGCTGGCAAACACCCCCGCGCCCACCAACCACAGCAAATCGCCACGGCGCTCAACAAATACCTTATCCACCACCGGATTCATCAGCCACGCCAAGGCCGCCGTTGAGACCGCGACCAAAACCATGCACACCCCAGCGATCAGAAACTGGCCGAGATAGGGCAGCACCGCATCGCGCGCGAGGCGGGCCCACACATTTTCTGCTTTGGGCTGTGGTTTTTGATGATCGCCTGTAGTGGTCATAAGGGCCGAGATAACCCTTGCCGGGCGGCGGCGTCTAGCGTTGTTTTTACCATAAACCGGGCGCAGCCTTTTTAGTGGCAATCTCTTTTCAATACGCTATAGCCCGAGTAGTTTCGGGCATACTTTAACCCCCCGTCCCACGCCAGCGCGCGCAATATAAGAATAACGAAGCACACCACCATGCCCGATACGGCAACCACCCCAACCCAAACCAACGCGATAGCCCCCAAGCCGATTCCATTCATCGACTTACAGGCCCAACGCGCCCGGATCAGTGGCCGGATCGACGCAGCCATTGCCAAGGTATTGGCGCACGGTGGGTTCGTGATGGGCCCAGAAGTCGCCGAACTGGAGCGCCGCCTGGCTGCCCATTGCGGCGCTAAGTATGTGCTGAGTTGCTCGAGCGGAACTGACGCACTTCTGATTCCGATGATGGCCAAGAACGTTGGCCACGGTGATGCTGTATTTGTTCCATCATTCACGTTCACTGCCACAGCCGAGGTGGCGGTGTTGGCAGGAGCCACGCCAGTTTTTGTTGATGTCCAGCCCGACACATTCAACCTTGACCCCCACAGCTTTGCCCGGGCGATTAAAACTGCCCGTGCTCTGGGCCTTAAGCCGCGCGTGGTGATTCCGGTAGATTTGTTTGGTCAACCCGCCGACATGGACGAGATCAATGCACTCAGTGCCGATGAAGGTATTTGGGTATTGGCAGACGGCGCACAAAGTTATGGCGCACATTACAAAAACAAACACGTCGGCAACTTAGCAGAAGTGAGTGCCACTAGTTTTTACCCGTCCAAGCCCCTAGGGGCTTACGGCGATGGGGGTGCGGTGTTTACAGACGACGAAGAGCTTTACACCCGCATGACGCAAATTCGCGTGCATGGCCAAGGCAAAGACCGCAATGAAAACGTCAGCATCGGCCTCACGGCACGGCTTGATACCATTCAAGCAGCCGTATTGCTTGAAAAGCTTGCGATTTTTGATGACGAGTGCGCGACGCGCGCGCGTATTGCCAAACGCTATAACATGTTGCTTTCAGGTGCCGTCACTACTCCAATCGTAAAACCAGATCGCTCGTCGG
>JANLSL010000579.1:0-25772 GCA_031362385.1 Alphaproteobacteria bacterium
TTATTCTTGGCGCGTAAAAATATCTCGGCCAATTCTTTGGCTTGGATGTCAATCCCGCGCGCAACAAACCGGGCGTTGGCGCCCAGTGCGAATTGGCAAGGGTTTGCCGGGCTATCAACCGAGCCTGTCGGTGAGGACGGCGACTTCTGACCAAGCCGCGAGGTGGGCGAGTATTGGCCTTTGGTGAGGCCATAAACTTCATTGTTAAACAGCAATATCTTCACATCAACGTTACGACGCAGAATGTGAAACAGATGATTGCCGCCGATCGACAAGGCATCGCCATCGCCTGTCACCAACCACACATCCAACTCGGGCCGGGCAATTTTTAGGCCCGTCGCAACTGCCGGTGCGCGACCATGAATGGTATGAAACCCATAGGTCGCCATGTAATACGGGAAGCGCGACGAACAGCCGATGCCTGAGATGAACACTGTGTTCTCAGGCTTCGCCCCCATGTTGGCCAGCGAGACTTGCATGGCTTTCAAAATGGCATAGTCGCCGCAGCCAGGGCACCAGCGCACCTCCTGGTCGGTAGCGAAATCTTTTGCCGTCAATTTTTCGGGTGGTGTTTGAATATTCATGACGACTTTCTTACCTGCCAATTTGTGTACGAATGGCCGCTTCGACTTCTTCAATTTTCAACGGTTGGCCTGAAACTTTGAGCAGGCCTTGAGCATCAATCAGATACTGACTTTTAAGCAGCGTCAGCATTTGCCCATTGTTCATCTCGGCGACCAGCACCGTGTCGTAACTTTTCAACAAATCGCCCAGATTGCGCGGCAAGGGCCAGATGTGGCGAATATGAATGTGCGCAGCATCAAAGCCTTGCTCGCGCATGTTGGAGACCGCGCGATTAATAGGGCCGTAGGTTGAACCCCACCCCACCACCGCCAGCTTGCCTTTGGTATTGCCAAGTTCAGGCACTTGAGCGGGGATATCATCGGCGATGTTATTAATTTTCGCCGCACGGGTATCGGTCATCTTTTGGTGGTTGGTGTCGGTGTATGAGATATTCCCGGTCAGCGAATCTTTCTCGATGCCACCGATGCGATGCATCATGCCTGGTGTGCCCGGGCGCACCCACGGCCGTGCCAGCGTTTTGGCGTCGCGCATAAAAACATTGTAGCCTTCAGGATCAGTGCGGAAGTTTACCTTGAACGGTGTGTAATCAGCCATCGACGGAATGCGCCAAGGCTCAGCCGCGTTAGCAATATAGCCGTCTGATAAGATCATCACTGGCGTCATATACTTGGTTGCCAATCGTGCCGCTTCAATGGCGACATCAAAGCAATCACCCGGTGAGCGTGACGCGACCACCGGAATCGGCGCATCGGCATTGCGGCCCCACACCGCCAAGTACAAATCTGATTGTTCGGTCTTAGTGGGCAGACCCGTTGAAGGCCCTGCGCGCTGCGTATTGACAATAATCAGCGGCAGTTCAGTAGAAATACCAAGCCCAATCGCTTCGGTTTTCAGCGCAATGCCTGGGCCTGAAGATGCCGTAATGCCAAGCTTGCCGCCAAAGGACGCCCCAAGTGCTGCGCAGCAGGCAGCAATTTCATCTTCGGCTTGGAAGGTGGTGATCCCAAACTGGCGCAGCCGTGCCAGGATGTGCAAAATTGGCGAAGATGGCGTGATTGGGTAAGTTGCCAGCACCGCTTCAAGCCCAGCGAGGTTTGCCCCGGCCAGCAGCCCCCACGCCAAAGCTTCAGCGCCTGAGATAAGCCGGTACGTGCCTGGGTCATGCTTCACCGCCGCAAATGTGCGCGGCATAAGCTCGCCCGAGACTTCATGAATTTCGCCGTAAGCATGGCCGGCTTTTAATGCCGCAACGTTGGCCTTGCCAATGGGATCATCGGCGCCAAACTTCTTCTCTAAGCTCCCGACAATAGGAGAGATATCGTGGTCATACATCCACGACACCAAACCCAGCATCCAAATATTTTTAGCGCGCAATGCTTCTTTTTGCGACAAGCCAAACGGCTTAGCAATTTCAAGTGCCTGGGCCGAGACATCGATTTCAATAACGCGGAAATCTGAGAGCGCGCCGTTGGTGCGCGGATCAGAATCCCATTCGGCGCGCTTGATGTCTTTTTCTTTAAAGGTGCCTGAGTCGAGAATAACAATACCGCCGCGCCGCAATTGTTTATGATTCACTTTCAGCGCAGCAGGATTGAATGCCACCAGCACATCAGGTTGATCGCCCGCGGTCTTGATGACGCGTGAACCAAAGTTGATTTGAAACGCTGAAACCCCGTAGGTGGTGCCGGTGGGGGCGCGAATCTCGGCGGGGAAATCTGGGAACGTGGATAATGAATTTCCGACCAGCGCGGTCTCTTGTGAAAATTGCGAGCCGAGCAACTGAACGCCGTCGCCTGAGTCACCCGCAAAGCGAACAACAACAGAGAGCTGACCGTCCGCAGGCTGTTCGCCCCGGGTCGGGTTGGACTGAAGATTCATCGCTTACGTTCCTTTCCGAGGCCCGGTGATGGCGTCCCTGAGGCCGTCAAAAACGGTCCTTATTCCCAGGGCTATATTAGGGAGGTGAGCCAGCAAAAGCACGTAAAACTGGCGCTTGCGCGCTGGGTGGCCGGCCAGTCTGTTACATCGGCGCTCTGTTACGTCAGCGCCCGACTAAACCGCGCCAGGCCCTTTTCAAGGTCGGCGATCAGATCCTCAGGGTCTTCAAGGCCGATATGCAGCCGAATACCAGGTGCGGGCTCGGTCCAGGGACGGGCAGTGCGTGCCACAGCGCGGCTCGGGTTAGAGGGTGAAATCAGACTTTCAAAGCCGCCCCACGAGAAACCCAAGGGGAACAATTCCATTCCGTCGATCATGGCCGTGAGCGCCTCAACCGATGTGCGCTTGAACACCACACCCATTAACCCGCTGGCCCCTGAAAAATCACGCTTCCAAAGCTCAAAGCCAGGATCACTGGGGAGTGCTGGAAAAAGTACGCGCTTTATTTCGGGGCGGGCTTCAAGCCACGTGGCGACGATCAACGCATTCTCATGATGCTGCTTTAGGCGCACCGACAATGTGCGCAAGCCTCGCGTCGCAAGATAGGCTTCATCCGGCCCCAACGTGATGCCAATGGCAGCCATCGCTTTGGCAATACCAGGCAGTGCGGTTTCATTGACAGCAATAGTACCAACCATGGCATCGGAGTGACCGACGATATATTTGGTGCCTGCCTGGATGGAAACATCGCACCCCAAGTGCAGGGGCTGGCAATACAGCGGGCTGGCCCAGGTATTATCCGTCATCACGATAACCTTGCGATCAGCGGCGTTGTGAGCGTGGGTAGCCTTGGCGATTGCAGGTAAATCTTGGGTCTCAAAAGTATGCGAGCCGGGTGACTCACAAAAAACAACTGATGTGTTGGGCTTGATCAACGCAGCAACCCCAGCCCCGATCAATGGATCGTAATACGTTGTCTCAACGCCAAACTTGGCAAGATACCCATCGCAGAAGTTGCGCGTGGGCTCGTACACAGAATCAGTCACCAGAATATGATCGCCCGCTTTGACACAGCCCAAAATGGAAATAGTGCATGCACTGAGGCCCGAGGGCGTTAAAAACGTATCAACCGCGCCTTCGAGTTCAGAAACCGCCTCTTGCAGCGTCCAATGCGTTGGCGTGCCGCGGCGACCATAGAATAGTGTTTTCTCACGTTTCTTCAGGGCGCGCTCTTGCGCTTCGTTCATCGCAGCCATGTTTTCAAACACGACCGTTGACGCATGGTAAACCGGCGTATTCACAATACCGGAGTTGCGCTTTTTATTCTGGCCGGCGTGGATGAGTTTGGTGCTCTTTTTCATTTTGCTCTCTTTTGTTGGGCCAAATCTAAAGCCAACCCGGGCGCCGCGCAAAGAAAAACCCCGGCCTTTTGGGCCGGGGTTTTGAGCGGACGTATCAGACTTCAGATCTTAGAATTCGATCGAGGTACGCAGACCAAATTGACGCTTGTCTTGTGGGCTGACGGCAGCGCCTTGGTTGAACGTTCCAAGTGAGATGCTCGATGCACTGTCGAAGTCAGACCAGCGTGCGCAAGCCGTCCAATTTTTGTCTTGGAAGACGTTCTTCACAAAGGTTTCGATACGGAAGCCAGGCCTTTCGACGCCCAAGCGCGTGTTGGCGGTCCAATAGTCTTTGCAGAAAGCAAAGTTGGGTTCGTCAACAAATGTCTTACCCACATAGATCAGGTCGCCACCGATGAACCACTTCCAATCCGCATTGAAATCAGCGGTGTAAGTTGAGGCCAACGAGCCGGACCACTTGGGGAAGCGCGGGTTAGAGTTGCCCTTCATCTGAGCATAGTTTTTGTTGCCAGAAATTGCTGCAACGCCGCCAGCGGCTGAGAGGAAGTTGGCAAGGTAGTTGGTGTACTTCGAGCGCGCGTAGGTCATCGTGGCCTTCGCATCCCAACCATCTGTGATTGCGACAGCGCCTTCAAACTCAGCGCCCCACAGCTTGGAAGTTCCAACGACGTTGACGTTACGCAGGTTGAAGAATGGTGTGCCACCAACGTTGGTCGCGGGCTGACCGATCAACCCAATTCCGCCGCCGCCGGCGAAGCCAACGCAACCATCAGAAATGCCGTGGGCTGGGCTACCGCAATCTTCTTGAATTGCGACAACGCCGCGACCTTTTTGGTTTTTCCACTTACCATAGTAGGTAGCAATGTTGACGTTGGCGCGGTTATCAAACAGGCCTTTCTTCAAGCCCAACTCAAACATGTTCAAAGATTCCGCCGGAAGCTCTGCGGCAACGTTCGGGATTGCAGCCTTATACTGGGCCAATTCACGAGCAGTGGCCGTTGCAATTTGCGCATTCGGAGAACCCTGAATGACGCCCTTGGCATAGCTGGCGTAGATGTTCGTGGTCGGGTCAGCTTGGAATTTCAAAATCGCGCGGGGCAGCCAGTTCTTGTCGTGCTTTGTGATCGGGGTAGGAGTCAGAACTGCTGTCGAAGCCTTGTTGTCCAGGTAACGGCCTTCAACGCTGGCTTGGATTTGATCCGTAATGTCGTATGTGATCGACGCGAATACGCTTTTAGCCTTAATTTTATCGGTATTTTGCAACAGCGTGTTTGTAAACAGAGCAGGTGCTGTGCGGCAGATCAAGTTCCGGTAATCTAGGTTTGTGGCAAACCCAGGAACGAGTGAGGCCGTCGTGCCTGCACCAAGAATGCCGGTTGGCACAGTTGGGGTACACGCATCAACTACATCGCCGCCAGAACCAGATTGGATAAAGTCTTGTTTGTAGTAATTGCCACCAACCAACCACTTTAATTGCTTATCTTGTGGCGAGGTAATGCGCGCTTCAAAGCTGCGATCTTTGGCATCTTGTGGATCTTTCGAGTACCAGTTGTCGATCGCAGTCAAACCGAAATCGCGGATCCAGCTGGCGCGCAGGCGGTTGTAACCACCCTGAATAGTCGCTGTGTAACCGTCAGCAAATTCGTAATCGGCGTTGCCCGAGAGACGGAAGATACGACGTTCAAGACCAATATGATCAATAAACGGAACATTGAGCGCGGCTGGATTCGCACGATTGACCAAGCTATCGATCAAGAAGTTAGGAAAGCCCTGAAGTGCAGTGCGTGGTGAACGCAGCGATGTATTGGTATCGATAATGCGGGTTGTTCCAACGGCCGAAATCGCGTTGCCTTGAACTGGAACCTGGCCGCAAATGTATTTGCGGGGGTTCAATGTTGGGGCGGCGGGGTCTTGCGTCGTGATTGTTTTGCCAGTGCAGCTATCGTTGGCATACCCAGGCACCAAACCACCCGCGGCCGGACCATCGCTGTCGCTGTCATAGAATGCGCGGGCTTTGATCTTTAAATTGTCTGTCGGTGTTGCGTAAAACGTTGCATTGATCGACTTAGAGCTTTCTTCACCCAGCTTGCCACCATCGCTGGCGGTAAACATGCTGCCTTTTGAATACAACCGGGCACCAACCCGGTAGGCCAACTTGTCTTGAACTAATGGACCTTCGTGGCTGGCCGATACGTCATAAGCGTCATACGTCGCCCCCGAGGCACTGATCTTGCCCGAGTAAACCGAGGTTGAGGGGTTTTTAGTGATGTAGTTGACCGCACCGCCGAAGGTATTACGGCCAAAGTAGGCCGACTGTGGGCCCTTGATCACTTCAACGCGCTCAACATCGTTCAACGGGATCGACTGCGTGCCGCCCAAAACGTAAACGCCGTCGACGAACAATGAACCCAACTGCAATGACGGGCTGTCAGAGTTGACGTTCATGCCGCGGAAACGAATGGCCGAGGTATAACGACCAGGAATCTGGCCACCTTGGTTTGAATACTGAATACCAGGAGCAAACTTCGCGAGGTCTTCCAAGCCCTTGAAGCCCTTCTTCTCAATATCGGCAGCTGAGAAAGCTGTGATTGAGAGCGGAATTTCATTGAGCTTTTCTTCGCGCTTACGCGCCGTGACTACGATTTCTTCCAGCACGGGCTGAGAGAAAGCTGGCGCAGCATAAGCGACAGACAACGCTATCGCAGCCGCACTGGCGGCAAGGCGAGATTTGCTAATCATGGAACCCCCTAAGAGTCGCGCGTGGAGAATTATTATCGAGAACAAGGCCTTATGGCCGATCTTCGAATCTATAGTTAGCTGGAAGATCGCCACCACTCAACACCATTATATATAGGACACAGCATTCAGGGTTAACCTGTGGCAAAAGAGACACGACTATTTCATGGATCTACGGCCATATGTAATGATGAGATTAAGGCGCACCGCACCAAGGAGTTAAATGCCGAGAGCACTTCTGAGCTTAAAAACTCTGGTGGCCGCGGCTTTATTGACCGCCCCGGCAAGCATGGTCGAGGCAAAAGATATTGTCTTGCGTGTGGGAACCACCACAATGCCCCCATCGGTTGGTAATCCCTATCGCAACACGGGCAATCCACACATTTTCACCTGGTCATCGTTGTTTGATGGCCTGACCCGCATTGACGAACACGGCAAGGTTAACCCTTGGCTGGCGGTGAGGTGGACCAACATCGATGCGCTGACCTGGCGCATTGCATTGCGTCCCGGCGTGAGCTTTTCCAACGGAGCGCCCTTGACCGCTGATGCGGTGGTCAACGTGGTGAATTTCTTTCACACCCCTCAATCCACCAAAGAAGTTATCGCCCGCGAATTGGGTTTTATTAAAACGGCGCGCAAAATTGACGAGCTGACAGTTGAGCTGATCACTGAAGTCCCCACCCCACATCTGCCGCGCACATTGCCGCTGCTCTATATTGTGGAACCCAGCCAATGGACAAAGCTGGGGCCGGACGCCTTTGCACAAGCGCCCATTGGTACTGGCCCGTTTAAGTTGGACCACGCTGATCTGGCAGGCTGGAAAATGTCGGCGGTTAAAAATTCCTGGCGGGCGCCACGTGTTGATAAATTAAATTGGCGCGCCGTGCCCGAAGCGTCCTCGCGCGCGCAAGCGATTCTGGCCGACCAACTGGACATCGCATTGAGTTTGGGGCCAGACGAAGTGGCCGCCATTGAAGCGGGCGGTGGCACAGGAGAGGTGTGGAAAAACTCCTCGGTATGGGCGATTCATTTCCATCACGACAAAAACACCCCGCTGCAAGATGTGCGCGTCCGCCAAGCTTTGAATTACGCCGTTGATCGCGCAGCATTGGTGAACAGCTTGCTCAATGGCTCAACCGTGGCCGCGACCCAACCCGCACCCAGTAATGCCTATGGGTTTGACCCAACCATCCCTGCGATTCCTTACGACCCCACCGCCGCAAAAAAATTATTAGCTGAAGCCGGTTATGCCAACGGATTTAAATTCGTTGTGCAGGGTGTAATCGGGGGCGGGCCCGCCGACGGGGCGGTGTATCAAAAAGTCGCGCAAGACTTGGCCGCTATTGGCGTGACGATGGAAATTCGCGCGTTTCCCACCAACGAACTGATTCGCAATGTGATGGAAGGCACCTGGAACGGTGATGCGTTCGGACTGACATATGCAACCGAACCGACCATCGATGTCCTACGGCCCATGCAAAATCATTCGTGCCTGTGGAGTAAGCCTTGGTATTGCGACCAAAGTATCATGCCCACAATTAAAAATGCTTTGACCGAGTTTGATGAAGCGCGCGGCCTAGAGTTGCGCCATCAGGTCATGCGCCATTACCGCGATCAGTATGTGTCACTGTTTCTGTACGAGATGCCACGTTCTGCTGGCTTGCGTGCTAGTATCGCGGGCTTCAAAGAAACCCATGGTTTCATTAATTTTGACCGGATTACCAAAACGCAATGAAAAAGAGTTTCGTTTTATGCTTCGCACTGATGGCTTTCGCCACGGCAGCACGCGCACAAACCGCACGCATTGGCGTAGAGGCCTTGCCACCATCGTTCGGCAGCCCCTTTCGCACCTCTTTGTCACCAACAATTTATTCAACCGCCGCTGTCTACGATGCGCTCACAAGATTTGATGATGATGTGGTACTGCAACCAGCGCTGGCGATAAAATGGGAAAGCATCAATCCACTGACGTGGCGCTTTCATTTAAGACCGGGCGTTATATTTTCCAATGGCGCGCCGTTGACTTCAGATGCGGTTGTCAATGCGATTGAATATCTAACATCACCTGAGGCCACACGCGAAGGATTGACGCGCGAGATTACAATTCTCAAATCGGCCAAAGCAGTTGATGCCTTAACTGTAGATATTGTGACAACCGAGCCCGTGCCCTTTTTCCCTCGTATTGTTACAGCACTGGCGCTGCCCGAGCCCAATGCCTGGCGCACCTTGGGCAGAGAGGTGTTTGTTAAACAGCCGGTGGGAACGGGCCCCTTTAAAGTCGACGCGATCACCGAGAACAA
Source organism: Alphaproteobacteria bacterium (assembly GCA_031362385.1). Taxonomy (GTDB): domain Bacteria; phylum Pseudomonadota; class Alphaproteobacteria; order Rhodospirillales; family Rhodospirillaceae. The sequence continues at coordinate 8,861 of JANLSL010000579.1, forward strand.
ATGGAAGTTGTCGAAATTCGATGCATCGTGGCGGCCAGCTAAAATAAAAGCTGTCGAGATTCTGCTCCTCCCCGACACGACATCGCGCGTGCAGGCCCTAGAGGCCGGGCAAATCGACATTGCATTGACGATTGGGCCTGACAACATTGGAACACTTGAGCAGAGTGGCGCGCGGTTTGCTTCTTTCCCGGTGGCTTCGGTTTATGGCTTATCGTTTATCACCACGCGCGGGGGGCCCTTTGCAAATTCGAAAGTACGCCGCGCCATCAACATGGCCGTAGACCGCGATCGGATTGTCAATACGCTGCTCGCGGGCCGCACTGTGGCAGCCAATCAACCCGCTGCGCGAATCGCATTTGGGTATAACCCAAACATTCCGCAGTACCCGTATGATCCCGCGGCGGCCAAGAAGTTGCTAAGTGAGGCTGGGTATCCTCAGGGATTGAAGTTCGTGTTGGAGGCCACAACCGCTTCAACAAGCGATGCCTCTGTTTTCCAACAAGTGCAATCAGACTTGCGTGAAATTGGCGTGCTCATGGACATCAAGTCCATCACCTTCCCGCTTTACCTCAGCAAGTTGGCTAAAGTAGAGTTCACCGGCGATGCATTCTCAATTGGCTGGGCCTCATGGCCATCGATTGATTCATTTCGCGCTTTGCAGATTCATTCATGTCTGCGACCAGTCTATTGGTTTTGTGAACCAAGCTTGGCGCCCAAAATGCTCGCTGCCTTGACTGAGTGGGATGAAAAGAAAGCGCTCAAGCTGCGTCAGGAAATTGGACAAGCCTATCACGACTTGGCGCCAGCGCTTTTTCTGTACGAGCAACCCTTGTTCGTAGGCCTGGGGGCCAAGGTCAAATCATTCAGCATATTTAGCAGCGTTATCGCTTACGACAAAATTGAGATTTCACAGTGAAGCGCGGGGCCGCTGCGTTACTCGCACTCGCATTGCCCAGCATTGCGCACTCAGAACCATTACGTATTGCGGTTGACATTTTACCACCCTCGCAGGGCAACCCTTACCGGACGTCCTTGCCACCAACTGTATGGACCAATGCGGCAATGTTTGATGCGCTGACGCGCTTCGATGACGCTGGAAAAATCCAACCATCATTGGCAACGTCATGGGAAAAAGTTGATGCCTTGACATGGCGTTTCAAATTGCGCCAGGGCGTGAAATTTCAAAATGGGAAACCTTTTACTGCCGATGCGGTGGTCACGGCGGTTCACTACCTCATCTCAGAGGATGCGGTCCGCGAGGGACTAAAACGCGAGATTGGTGTTTTGAAAGACGCGCACGCGATTGATGATTTCACAGTCGAAATCACCACCACCGAACCCGCGCCACAAATGCCGCGCTATATGACAGGCCTGATGTACGGCGAGCCTGATGCCTGGCGAACACTGGGCAAAGATGAGTTCGCCCGCAAGCCGGTGGGCACGGGCCCCTTCAAAATGATGTCGATGGGGACCAGTGTCTGGAAACTTGCGGCCTTCAAAGAAGCCTGGCGCCCGACAAAGCTTGAGGGTCTTGAGGTCATCGCCGCCCCCGAGGCCTCCACACGCACGTCAGGCGTGTTGGCCGGTCGGCTTCATATCGCGATGAGCTTAAGCCCCGATAATTTGCAAACTTTGGAAGACGCGGGACATAAGGGTATTCGTAATATCGACCCGGCCATTTTTGGAATTACGTTTATTCTGTCAAAGCCTGGCCCGCTGCAAGACATCCGCGTCCGCCGTGCGCTGAACATGGCGGTGAATCGTCAGCGCATTATCGATGCGTTGTTAGGCGGAGCGACGGTAATGACGGGCCAACCCGCCGCGCGCAACGTGAACGGCTATGACGCCAGGATAGCGCCCTACCCCTATGATCAAGCAGCTGCAAAAAAATTGTTGGCCGAGGCTGGTTACGCAAAAGGCTTTTCGTTTGTGCTCGATGCCGCCACAGGCATTGATGCCAATGACGCATCCATCTATCAGCAAGTTCAGGCTGACCTGCGCGAGGTTGGCGTGACCATGGACATCCGCACCATGCCCGCAGTGCAGTATTACAATGCCTTGCGCGCAACAGAATTCAGTGGCGATGCATTTCCGGTCGACTGGCAGAGCTGGCCAACACTGGATGTTACACGCTCGGTGTTGGCGCATTCTTGCCAACGACTCAAGCCGTGGTATTGCGACCAAACGATCATGCCCGTGCTTGTTGCGGCGCGAACGGAATTTGACGAGGCCAAGGCATTGGCTTTGCGTCATCAATTGGCACAGCACTATCACGATCAAGCTCCGGCGCTTTTTATGTATGAGGCACCATCGTTCACGGGGGTTTCTGCGCGGGTGAAAAACTATAAACTCATTAATGGAACGCACTTCGCATTTAGCGAGATGGAGTTATCCAAGTGAGATGGATCGCAGCAGCTCTTCTTTGGGCTTTGATGGTAGCCGCACCTGTTGGTGCGGCCGATGGCTCGATCACGCCGGGCAAAATCCGCATCGGCGTCGACAGTTTGCCGCTATCGTTTGGCAACCCGTTCCGCAGCGCGCAAATTCCCACGATCTACACCACATCAGCGATGTTCGATGGCCTGACGCATATTGAATTGGATGGCACCTTAAAACCGTGGCTGGCGACCAGTTGGGAAAGCCCTGACGCCGTGACGTGGCGGTTTGTATTACGTAAAGGTGTGATGTTTTCTAACGGTTCGCCCTTCACCGCTGAAGCGGTGAAAGTTGCGGTTGATTACTTGGCCAGTGAAGACGCACTGCGTGAAGGCCTGACGCGGGAGTTGCCGCGCTTTAAATCTGCGCGGGTCATCGACGCGCGCACCATCGAGATTACATTGGCTGAACCTGATGCATTGTTTCCGCGCTCGGCGGCAGCCTTACCCGTGGCCGAGCCAAACGAATGGATCAGGCTCGGGCGCGATGCTTTCGGCAAAGCACCGGTGGGTACTGGACCCTACAAACTGATCGCGTGGGAAGCCAATCGCGGGATATTCACAGCAAACGAAAAATCATGGCGGCGGCCCAGAGTGCGCGATCTGGAAATTATCGCCATTCCGGAAGCATCAATTCGTAGTCAAGCGCTCATCGCCGGGCGCATCGATATTGCACTGAGCTTGGCCCCGGAAAGTGTCAATTCAATCGCGGCTGAGGGCGGCCAGGCGTTGCGAATTCCAACCGCGCAAGTGTGGGGCTGGTCTTTTGTGCTGATGCGTGAAGGCAAGCGTGTTGAAAGCCCGCTTCAAGACAAGCGCGTCCGTCAAGCCATGACCATGGCCGTGAACCGCCAGTTGATTATCGACACACTGCTGGATGGCGCTGGGCGCGTGGCGAGCCAAGGCGCAACAGCAGCGGTGTATGGCTACAACCCGGACCTCAAACCGTTTCCGTATGATCCAGCACGCGCCAAAAAACTTCTGGCCGAGGCTGGTTACCCTGATGGATTTTCGATCAGCGTTCTGTCGACAGCAGGTGCTGCGGGGGCAGACAGCGAAATTCACCAGCGCATCGCCGATGATTTGGCAAAAGTAGGCATCAAGGCTGAGATTCGCTCAGCTGCCATCCAGCAGTATTTGCAGTACTTGAGCCTGGGGACTTTTCCCACCGACGCATTTGGCATGACCTATCCAGCCGACCCTAATATCGACGCTGTTCGACCATTGCGGATTCATTCATGCCTGCGCCGACGGCCGTTCTATTGTGACGAACGCATTATGCCGCAAATCAAGGCGGCCTTGGTTTCGCGCAATCCTGATGAGGCCCTGAAACTGCGTCGCGACATTTTGGCGTGGTATCATGATGAAGCGCCGATGTTGTTTGTGTACGAGGGCGTGCGCTTTGTTGGACTGAGCGCGAAAGTGCGCGGTTTTAGCGAAGCCCACGGCGTCATCGCTTACGATCAAATCGATCTTAAAAACCAGCCTTGAAGGTAATTAGAAAGCAAAATCATTCTACTGGATCGACGCGCACGGCGCTTGGAATCTGGGGCGGGCACCCCTACTCTGGTGGCATCATTTTTGGGGAGATCGCTGATGTCGAAATTTTCATTCTTAATGGGTGCAGCATTGATTGCCTCTGCGCCGCTGGCCGCGCAAGACGACGCGAAAACACTTTACCGTCCGACCAACGCGGTGAAGGTTCTGCCCACTGAGAAAACCGAGAACCTGACTTTTATCGAACTTGACCTCAACTACGCCATGCAGCTGTGGCAGGGCGATTTTGATAACCGAGAGCAACTTCAGTTCGATGCTGATGTCGGCAAAAAGGACATGGCGACGGGGGGCCACCTGCGCGTGCACTCTGCACTCCGCAAGGTTGATCTGCCAAAATTCGGCACGAACGTGCTGTACGTTGAGGAATATAAAAACAACGATCCGACCTCGATTTTCCGGCAACGCATCTATGTTCTGACCGCCGATAAAGATGAAAAAGCAATTCGCGTGACGATGCACTTTCTTAAAGATCGCAAGAAGTGGCTGGGCGCGCACGAAAACGCTGCCATCCTGAAAGACATCACGCCTAACGACACATCTGTACTGGCGGGGTGCGAGGTTTTTTTGCGCCGTGATGTTGATGCGTTGCAAGGTGGCATGAAGACCAAAGCTTGCGTGTTCGGTGAAGAAGGAAAAAAAGGCTATTCAGATTACCAAGTCCGGCTCGAGAAAAATAACTACTGGTTCCGCGACCGGATCATTGATTTCAAAACCGACCAGCCCCGCGAACAAGTGGCGGAGTTTAGCTGGCACGTGCTGGAACGGGCGCGCATGTTTGCCTGCATGGTTGATTTTCCGAAAACCCCCGGCAAGCCAATGATGTACACCGACAAATACATTGTGATGCATGATCAGGGCGGCACGTATTTCTTTGATCACCCCGATGGCCGCAAGATGGTGCTGACATTGCGTAATAACTGGTCGTATGGGATGTACCGGGAAACGCTTGTCACGGTGGTGCAAGAGGGTGACGAGAAAGGCCCAACGCTGGCTTATGGCTGGAGCGAGCCCGGCGCTGACCGCATTGGCATCAATCCGTCGTGGATGCGCGTACAGTGCGACCTCGACACGCCAGCCAATCGCAAGTTCCAACAAGACCTGCGCTCAGATTCATGAACATGAGATAGGAACAAGCCCACGGCGCGCCAGTTCGCCTAAGCATTTTACAAAGTGCTTGGGTGTACCGGGGCGCGCGGGTAGTTCCAGCCAGTTTTGCTCGGCAAACGCAATGATGGCTGGTTCATCGTGTTCGACTTCCCACAAAATGCCCAACAATGAAGCTAGATTTTCTTCCTCTTCCTTCGTGACGTTATCGACGCAAGATACGCCATTTGCTTCAGCGATGCGCCCGGTCTCAGGGCCCGCACCAAGTCCAAAGTCATAAAGGCCACGGCGCGCTTGCGGTGCAATTTGCCAGTGGGCAATTTCGTGGAACACCACGCTGGTCTCTGAGCGTGTACGAATGGCATAGCCATCCCAACTAAACGCCGTGGCGGGGTCTTCATCCAGCGTCGGAATGTTCAAACGGTGCGCCAGTTGGATTGCTTTAGCGCGCCCCGCATGAAGATCTGCTTTCAGATCAGGTGCCAAGCGTAACGTGGCAGCAATTCGCTCAAACACCTGCTGGGTGGCCACATCATGACGCAGGCCTGCGCGGAATGCAGCAAAGATGCCTGGTAAATCAAGCGGGTTGATAGGGGTGAGAATCATGAGAACCACAAGATACTTTGGTTTAGTCTACCTGGACAAAAAGCGAGGCAAAATCAATGTCGATTATCAAAGCCAAAATGCCACTGCTGGCCCGCCACGAGGGCACCTGGGCTGGAACCTACCGCTTCATCACCCCGCAGTTGAAGCTGCTGGACCAATACGACTTTCGCATCCATGTGACGTTCCCCGATGAAGGCAAAGGCGGGATTACGTATCGCCAGGAGAGTTTCTACACGTGGCCCAATGGCCAAAAGCGCGACTTGGCGTTTGAAGGAATATACGATGCGGGAAAGGTGGTGTTCGCTGACCGCATTGCTGGTTCAATGACTGAGCTTGATGATCGGACATTGAATGTTCACTTCTGGTTTGAAGACCAGCCGGGCGTTGATGTGTGCGAAGCCATTCACTTGGCTGCCAACAACCAAGACCGCGCAAGAACCTGGCATTGGTTCAAAAATGGAAAATTGTTCCAATTGACCTTGGTTGATGAACATCGCGTGGCATAAGCAGTCCATTTATTTTAGGTATTAAATGGCTATCCCAGCCACCTGTTGGATGGGCTTGGCCTTATACCGGTATAATTATTTTGCCAGAAGAATAATTTGCTCCGGGTGCGTGGCCTCGATCATCGGGCCATTGCGCGCCACCAGCCACCCGCGCACTTCGATGCGTGAGCCTTTGAGCGCAACTAAATCAACTTTGGAGGTCTTGAACAAAGGCCAGTTTGGTTTTTCAACGGCGATTGTAAAATCATTACGGTAGTCATCGCCAAAATTTAAATAAATCCGATCTTTGGTTTTGGCGGTATTTTTAACCAGCCCGACCACGATTTGAAAAGTTCCAACGTCGTCACTGAGTGCCGACGATAACGCATCGCGCGCTGCATAAAATGAATTTGCCCACATGCCGCGTTTGGCCAGCCGTGCTTGGCTTTCAAGGGCCAGCATTTCGGCGGTTAGTTTCCGATTGTCTGGAAATGAATACACGCGCGCAAAGCCCAGCCGCAGCATTTCGCCTTGTATCCAAAGCCCATCATCACGCACGAGGTGAGCAAGTGTACGGCCATTGCGGTCGCGCGGGTTGACGCCCAAGCGTAGTGTGACGGTGCGATCTTGGGCCAGGCTGATGAGCGCTTGTTTGGACTCCTCTGCCAAGGGCCATGTTTTGAAACCCGCGCGGCCCAACGGCAGTTTTGGTGCTTGCATACCAACCAAACGAATGTCGATTGCGGCACCCTTAAGGCGCACCGTATCGCCATCAATAACCGTTGCCACAACACCACCCCCGCCAGATTCAAAAATGTCCGGTGGTGCCGCCCAGACATGAGGCGCCCATACATAGAGCGCTAGCAAAATTGCAAATGCGGCAATCAATAAAATTCTAAAATTTTTCATGCCCAATTATTATCTCGCCGTTGTGGCGTCGACAAAACAAAACGGCCCTGGATTGCTCCAGGGCCGTTGTGCATCTCAAGGAGATCGACCGTTAGGCCGCGTTGAGAAGCTTTTCCAGCTTGGCGGTGGCCACTTCTGGTTTGATGCGTTCGACAGCTGCCATTTCATGGGCCAAGCGCTCAAGGGCTTGCTCATAAATTTGGCGTTCGCTGTAAGATTGCTCGGGTTGGGTCGCACCACGGTGCAAATCACGCACCACTTCGGCGATTGACACTGGGTCGCCCGAGTTGATTTTGGCTTCGTATTCCTGCGCGCGACGGCTCCACATGGCGCGCTTCACGCGCGCCCGGCCCTTGAGGGTCAGCAGTGCGCTTTCCATCACTTTGCGGGTCGAGAGCTTACGCAGGCCCGCCACTTCAGCTTTCATCACTGGCACGCGCAAGGTCATGCGGTCGCGTTCGAAGCTGATGACAAACAGTTCGATTTTCTGGCCAGCGATCAGCTGGTTTTCGAGTGTTGTTACTTTGCCAACGCCGTGCGCTGGATAAACGACGAAGTCGCCGGCGGAAAAGGGTGGCACAGCTTTTTCTTTCTTGGCGGGCTTGGCAACCGCGATGACTGCTGGTGCTGGTTTCTTAATGGGCATGTTTGATCCTGCTCTCCACAATTTTGTTGTTATTGCCGTCCGCTGCCCGCCCCCCAACACAGCCCGTTTTGCCCACGGACAGGGTTTTTTGCATTGCAGCGATACGGTGACCGGGCGGCCCTTAAGGGCCACCACCATGATTCCACCCGGTCCTCCATCTCTGCCGTTAATATTGTTTTTTTTCAAGGACTTACGGTATTTTCCGCAGATCCCGTGGCAGAGAAAAAATAATCCGCCGGTTCCCCGACGGATTAGAAAGAATGTATCATAAATCTGTGGAAAAAAACAGCCGAAACCCCGAGTGGGGGCTGTTAAGAGGTTACTTTAAGTTTAGGAACCGCTTCCAGGTTTGACGCTAAGTTGTTGTTTTTTATTGGGTTTTCCCTTCCATTCTTCAGCGTCGGCAGGAGATTCACCCTTGGTCGTTATATTGGGCCACTTATCGGCATACTCTTTATTGATGTCGGTCCAGGCGGCGGCGGTCTCGTCCGAGTCGGGGACGATGGCTTCGGCCGGACACTCAGGTTCACAGACCCCACAATCGATGCATTCGTCGGGGTGGATGACCAGCATGTTTTCGCCCTCGTAGAAGCAGTCCACCGGACAGACCTCAACGCAGTCCATGAACTTGCACTTGATGCAGTTCTCGGTCACCACGTAGGCCATGCGCATCTCCCGTTTACACCGCAGCACCAATAATCTGGCCCGCGTATTCCTATACTCGTACTCGGCTAACTCGGGTACTCGATTTGTATCTGAGACGTCAAGGGATGCCGACGCGACGACCGTAGCTTGAGGCAAAAAGAAATGACACTAAAACAAGCCTCCCCTGCCGCTGTTCGCAATGCGCCCCACCTGATTGAGGTCTTGAGAGGGACTCTACCAGATCAGGGAAAAATCCTCGAGATCGCCAGTGGGTCGGGCTATCACGCGACTGCCTTTGCCACGGCATTCCCGCATCTGACGTGGCAACCGACCGATGCCAGCGCCGAGGCGCGCGCCAGCATTGCGGCGTATGCTGAGGAAGGGGAGCTTGGTAATTTACATCCAGCACTTGATTTAGACGTGATGCGCCACCCGTGGCCGATTACGCAGGCCGATGCGCTTATATGCATAAATATGATTCACATCTCGCCGTGGGCGGCCACCGTGGCGCTGTTTGAGGGTGCAGCGCGCGTTTTGGCACCTGGCGCACCCCTGCTGACGTATGGCCCATACATTCAGCACGGTGACTTTGGCGCACAAAGCAATGTGGAGTTCGATCAGTCATTGAAATCACGAAATGCTGAGTGGGGTCTGCGCGAGGTGGACGATGTTACAAGAACAGCGATGATGGTCGGCTTTGTTCTGGATAATGTCGTCCCGATGCCCGCGAATAATTTGTCGCTGGTGTTTCGCCGCATCTAGCTATTTGTTCGAGCATGCTTTTGCCGAAAACCGGAAGGCCACTTTTCGGCGCGATGCTCTAAGACTCATCCAAAAAGGCATCCATCGCGCGGCGATCTTTTTTGGTCGGCCGGCCTGCACCCTTGGCCCGCGTGAACATAGGGCTCGTGAACATCGGCCGATGGAGTGGAGCTCCGCGTTCATCGCGGTCAAGGCGTTGCGGCGGGGCTGGTTCATCATACAACGTGCGGGCTTCTGTGGCGGGGCCACGACGTAGCCCAAGTTCTTTCACAACGAGGCTGCGCTTCACCGGACCAATAACAGCGACGAGCTTGTCATTAATACGCACCGCCATGCTGGTCTTGCGGGTCTTAGCGCCATTGAGTGTGACTTGGCCGCGTTCAATCAACTTCTGAGCAATAGCGCGCGTTTTACACACGCGCGCGAAACACAGCCATTTATCAAGGCGGATGGATGTCGGGCCAGCCGTAGCATCACTCATTCAACTGGTGTGGGCTCGGGTGGTTGGGGCACCGCTGCGACGACCGGGGCAGGTTTGGCCATCATTGCTTTCAATTGCGCAAAAGGTGAATCAGCGTTGATCGGCTGTTCTACTTGAGGGGCGGCTTGTTTGTGGCGCGCACTTCCTTTGCCTTTGCGACCCCGTGCGGGCCGCAGTGAAAATGCAAGCGCTTCGTTCTCAATCACTGCGCCAAAACCAAGCGCCTTTAATACGGCGACACCCGTTTCAGCATTGATGCCAAGCAGCGATAATGTCGCGGGGGGGAAAATCTTTTGCCCTTCGCGGGCGAGCTTGCGCGCTTCGGCAGCAAAGCGTTCCAACATATCGATGCGGTAGCCCACACCCGCGATCGGCCGAAACCCGCACGCGGCATAGAACCCACCTGCGACGCCCACGGCCAGCGGGATCGACACCCGCCCCGGGGTAGGTAATTCAGGTGGCGGGGTATCGGGGTTGGCGATAATCCATAACTGACCGCGCAGACGAATTGGTGAGGCCTTGAGTAACAGCGGGAAAAAAACCTGGTCGAGACCAAAGCGGATACCAAGCTTGGCCAAGACTTTGCGTTGTTCTTCGTCGAGCGCCTTGAGCTGTTCTTCCACATGCTCGCGCCGAATACTGCCCAGACCTTCAGAGAGTTGAAACACAATGCCACGAACGTAACCGGGCACGTCGGCTTCGCGCGCCGCAACGAGCTGTTGTAAGGTTTGACTGATGTACGTGGTAATCCAGTTTTTCAATCGTTCTTCCAGGCGCAGACGTTGCGGTGCATCAAGGCGTTCATCGGCCAAAACTTGAACGTGGGGCTTGATGCGCTCAGCGCCCGGTAACAGGGTGGCGATAACCGCAGCCACGCCCTCAGCATCTTTCCACACCAGCCGCGCCTGATCGTCGAGCATGAATGCACTATCAGGGGCTGTCGAAATCGCTTCAACGCGCGCGGCAATCACCGGGCGTAAAACGGCATTGGCGGCATTGATAACTGCACGGTCAGCAACCTTGGCCCCCGTGCGCTCAGCGCTGAAGCGCAAGCCTTCAAGGCGGCCCAAACGGTGGCCATCAACATGAACCGAACCATCGGCGGAAATTTCAGCGGACAGGATGTCGTCTCCTCGCAGTTTCATCACCAAATGGGCGGTGCGATTATCAACAAACTGATGTGTCAGCTTATCATGCAGCGCATCAGAGAGGCGATCTTCCACCTGGCGAGTGCGTTCTTGCCACTCTAACGCGCGCTCTGTCCAGCCGTTACGATGCGCCAAATAGGTCCATGTGCGGATGCCCGCGATCCGATCCATCATGGTGTGGATATCACCATCGATGCGATCAATTTTCTGGACGTGGCCCGCGACCCATTCGGCCGGGAGGCGTTCGGCCCCTTGGGTGAGGTGGAGATAAACTTGGGTCATCAAACGTGCATGGTGTTCGGGCTTGAGTTTTCGAAAATCGGGAACCTGGGCCACTTCCCACAACAAGCGAATACGGTGCGGGCTGGTGGCACGCGTGCGCACATCGGAATCTTGCAACATAACTTCAAGGACCAGTTGATCTTCGGCCGGCGGAGGCCGCGAGAGTACGCTGTAGGGCGGTGCGGCTTTGAGATCGGTCAGGAGCGTTTCAATGCGCACGAACCTGAGATCAGTGTTGCGCCAATACAGAAATTGAAGATTCTGGAATTCGTGGTTCTCAACCCGCGTGACAATTTCAGGGTCAAGGTCTGAGACTTCGGCAGTCACACCAAAACTACCGTCGTTCATGTGCCGCCCCGCACGGCCAGCGATTTGCGCCACCTCAGGGGCCGTCAAGGCGCGGGGGCGATGACCATCAAACTTGCTCATGGACGCAAAGGCGACATGGTCGACATCCATGTTGAGGCCCATACCGACAGCATCAGTGGCCACGAGATAATCCACCTCGCCGGCCTGATACATATCAACCTGCGCATTGCGCGTGCGTGGACTAAGCGCGCCCATGACCACTGCGGCGCCGCCACGATGCCGGCGTAATAACTCTGCGATGCCGTAAACTTCAGATACTGAGAACGCGACAACTGCCGAGCGCGGTGGCAGCCGCGTGAGTTTCTTGGCGCCCGCGTAAACAAGTTTGGAAAAGCGTGGGCGTTGCACAAACTGCGCACTTGGCACCAGTTTGCGAATCAGCGGCTTGATGGTTTGCGCACCCAAGAACATCGTCTCGACCAAACCGCGCGCATGTAACAGGCGGTCGGTAAAAATATGGCCGCGGTCGGGGTCAGCGGCCAACTGGATTTCATCAATCGCCAGAAAGGATACCGGCTTTTCGAGCGGCATACTCTCAACCGTGCAGATGTAATACCGTGGGTTCGCCGGGATGATTTTTTCTTCGCCCGTAATCAGCGCCACTGCTTTCTCGCCTTTGGCGCGCACGACTTTGTCATAGTTTTCGCGCGCGAGCAGGCGCAGGGGAAAGCCGATCATACCGCTGGCATGGCCCAGCATACGGTCCATGGCCAGAAACGTTTTGCCCGTGTTGGTGGGCCCTAAGACCGCCGTGATAGGAGCGGGTGGGCCGTGTGATGATGAATGCGAAGCGTCGGTCACGCGCAGGTGCCAGAATAATGATAGTCACCCTTCTCACGCGAGAAGGGTGACTGGACGTAATGTCTTTTGATGCGAGCGGCTAGACCGATTCTTGCATTTCGGCTGGGCGATGGCGGGCATCGTACCAGCGTTTGCGAACGTAATCGCGCAAGCGACGTTCCATCACCGCAAATACGTCACGCACGGCGACATTCACATCATCGTGGTCGTCGATATTTTTCTTGTCGTTTTTGACGTACAGTTCTTCGCCCGGGAGCACTAATTTCACCGAAACCAGAAAGGGCTTATGCGTGGGGTTCAGATGCGAATGACCTTTGTGACCGGTTTCAACGACGACGCGACATGAGGTTATTCGCTCAAACATCTTATCAAGTTTGGCGACGCGCTCGCGGATGTTGGCCTCAACCGTGTCAGAGTGATCAACGCCGTGGAAAGAGATCTGAACCTGATTTTGCATGTACACGCTCCCTGTGCTTCAGAGCCGACCAAAATTCGGTCGGCCTGTTCTTAAGAAGCCGGCGTATACCGCCACTGGAGCCATCAGCCCGGCACCAGGATAATACCGCCGGTGCCTGGCCCTAGGTGCTCATCACACTTTTGACCATGGCCAAATCATGAGCCGGACTTGAAGAGGTTGCAAATGATTCTGGTCAAGAAACCGCTTGGGCGTGTGATTTTTTAGCCCGAGTCGGCGATCAAAGCCCTTGATTTTGATAGGGGTGGCCACATATGACCGGCCACCCACAACCCAACAACGAGACCAGCCCAGAGACCAGCCCAGAGACAAACCATGACCGATACCAAAACCAAGACCGGTGAAGAAAACCTGCACTTCCAGGCTGAAGTTGCAAAGCTGCTCGATCTGGTGGTGCATTCGCTGTACTCGAATACCGAGATTTTTCTGCGCGAGTTAATTTCTAACGCTTCAGACGCCTGCGACAAACTTCGGTATGCAGCCCTCAGCAATGAGAAATTACTGGAAGAGGGCAGCGCCTTCGAAATTCACCTTTCTGTCGATAAGACCGCCAACACCCTGACCATTACCGACAATGGCGTTGGCATGAACCGGGAGGAGCTGATTGCCAACTTAGGCACCATTGCGAAATCAGGCACCGGCGAGTTTCTCAAATCCCTCAGTGGCGACAAGACCAAAGACGTGTCGCTGATTGGTCAATTCGGCGTGGGCTTTTATTCCTCGTTCATGGTGGCCGATAAGGTTGAGGTGTACTCACGCAAGGCTGGTGACACAACCGGACACCGCTGGACCAGCGACGGCAAGGGCCAGTTCACGGTAGCCGAGCACGCCGACGTCGCACGCGGTGCGAAAATTATTCTGCATATGAAGAAAGACGCCGAAGAATTTCTCGAGCCCTTCCGTTTGCGGCAGATTGTTAAAACTTATTCTGACCATATCGCCGTACCGGTGATTCTTGACCCGGGTGCTGAAGATAAAGACGCCAAAGCTGAAACGCTGAATTCGGCTTCTGCGTTGTGGACCCGTCCCAAGAACGAGATCAACACTGAGCAATACAAAGAGTTCTACCACCACGTGGGCCATGCCTTTGACGACCCCTGGCACACGCTGCATTTCAAGGCCGAAGGGGCCATTGAATACACAGCGCTTTTATTCATCCCCACCACCAAGCCGATGAATTTGTTTAACCCAGAGCACAAAAACACGGTGAAGCTGTATGTGAACCGCGTTTTCATTTCTGATCAGCTTGAAGGCCTGATGCCGCGCTATTTGCGCTTTGTGCGCGGGGTGGTGGATTCGTCAGACCTGCCGCTGAACATCAGCCGCGAGATGCTGCAAGACAATCCGGTGTTGCGCAAAATCCAAGGCGGTTTGGTCAAACGCTTGCTGAAAGATTTGAAAGAACGCGCCGAGAAGCCTGAAGAATATAACACGTTTTGGGATGCCTTCGGCGCGGTGATGAAAGAAGGCCTGTACGAAGATTTTGAGCGGCGCGATGAGTTACTGGAACTTGCCCGCTTCCGCTCATCGCTGCATGACGGCTGGGTGTCACTGAAAGACTACGCCAGTCGCATCAAGGAAGGCCAAGACGCGATCTACACGATTACAGGTGATGATGCGGCGTTGCTGAAAAATAGCCCGCAGCTCGAAGGCTTTATGGCCAAAGGCATTGAGGTGTTGTTGTTGACCGACCCGATTGATGAATTCTGGGCGTCTTCAGTGGGTGTTTATGACAAAAGACCGATTAAGAACGTAGGCAGCGCGGGCGAGGACCTCGCCAAAATTAAAGGCGGTGAGTCTGAAGACAAAAAGGAAGAGCCTGGTGCGGCTTCTGAGCAGGCGATCAAAGACCTGATCGATAACTTGAAGAAATCACTGGGCGGTGCTGTGGCCGATGTGCGCACCACCGACAAGCTCAAAGGATCTCCAGTGTGTTTGGTGGCTGACACCGGCGGGATGAGCCTGCACATGGCGCGCATGTTGAAACAACATGGCGATTCGCAAGGGTTGGCGGTGAAGAAAATCCTCGAGATCAACGCCAAGCACGCCCTGATGAAGCGGTTGATGGTGTTGTCGGGTACAAGCTTTGATGATGCAGCCGCCTTGTTGCTGGATCAAGCGCGCATCGTTGAAGGCGAAGCGGTCACCGACCCGGTGGCGTTTGCTAAGCGGCTCTCGGCGATGATGGAAAAAGCGCTGGGTTAAGTGCTGGTGGAAATGCGCAACTGCGCAACGGCACTGATGGGGCCCAGAGCGCTCGGTTGAACCCACACGGCTAACCCAGCCGCATCAGTCACATCGGGCTGCCATGAAATGTTGGTCGCCTCGCCGCTATAAGGCCCGAGAATTTGAATGCTCTTGGCCATGTTGATGTTACTGAGCGTACGGCCAGCGTTTTCACCGCGCCGAACTTGCGTTGTTTTAGTTGTGCCATAGACCGCGCCAAAGACCGACACCGGCATGCGCGCACTTGAGGCGGCAATGTCGATCCACGTGATGGCATCTGCGCCACGGCGCAGTGAAATGGATGGCCCTTGATCGGCCCGCGACACGGCGGCACTGACAGCCCGGGTGGCTTCTGATTCGTTCTGGCCCGGAAATTCAACCGTCCCGTTAAACACCATTTGCGGCGTGTAGATCGATTGGTTGCCAAACGCTTTGCGGTATTCGCGTTGCCGTGCTGTGAATGCAGGCTTGGCGAACGGATCCTTCCACCCGATGTAGTCCCAGTAATCAACATGATACGCCAGCGCCACCACATCGGTGCGTTGGGCTAGGCGGCTGAGAACCTCATCGGCAGGTGGGCACGATGAACACCCTTGTGAGGTGAATAATTCCACCAGCACCGGGTGAGGTGCGGCCTGCGCTGGTGCAACAACCAGCCCGGCAGCGACAGATGTTTGCACAAATCCACGACGTGAGATCATGTAATTGAGAATGCGCGCAGTCTCAACATTATGCACTTCACCTTTCAGTGATCACCCGCCTCTAAAAACGGCATAAAACTTTCGCCCCATTTAGTGAAATCGTCATCTAGATATTGGAGCTGTGCATTGGGTGCCGCCTTGGCGGCGGCTTGGGTGTGCGGGTTGTTAGGGTCCCACGTTGTTGTGGCAATAAGGGTGGGCACGGTTGAGCGTTTTAGTTTTTCGTACGTCGGGTAACGAAAATGTGATTGGTAGGCGGTGCGATACATATTGCCCGCCTTTAGCAGTGAACAAACTCGCTCATGGACCATCTGGGTCTCTATAAAGGGCTCGCGTGGAATAACGCCGCGAATGGTGCGATCAAACCACGGATAATAAATGCCTTGGTCGCGCATTTGGTGCCAGCACTGCATCACGTGCCCGCCGTGCCACACGGGCATAATTTCGGGCGTGTAGTTGGCTTGGATCAGGCGCTGTTCTTCACCGATGTGTTCAAACACATTCGACATCACCAAACGGCGAACTTGTTTGGGCTTGATCAATGCCAGATCAAGGCCAACAAACCCGCCGCCCCACATGCCGTAAAAATCCACTTTATCCAGGCCTAGCGTTTCAAGGGCCGCGTGCAATACCTGGGCGTAGTGCTCAACGTCGATATTGTCATACCCAATGATGTTGTCGGATTCCCCCGAGCCCGGCATATCGAAGGCCAACACTGTACGCTTGCCAATGAACGAGCGTGTGATGGGATCGACCGTGCCCGTCGAAGACGCAGCATCATGCTGAACCAACAATGGCATAGTCGATACATCACTGTTTCTTTGCACATGAAGTTGACCACCAGGCACTGAGACAAAATCATCCCACAGTGCATTGAAGATGGGCTTTGCGCGCGGCGCAGGCGGCGGCACATCCGCGCGGCCGATATGGGCGGCTAAAAACTCAATGACCTGAGCCTGCGACAGATGCTCATCTCTGGCTGATAAGCCAGTCTGCAGCATCGGCACGGTTAGCTTTGAAATGTATGCAGAAGGTTTGAACTCAAAAGCAGAGATGATTCCCTGATGATAGCTGCGTCCCTGATCACGACCGGCCACAAATTCGATCAATCGATTATGCAATTCATCGGCTGAGGGCATATCCTGGTTGATGCGCGTGTCAGCCCGTTTGATCCACCAGGGTGAAAAACAATTCTCTTCGCGCAAGTATGCCCACAGCCACGCAAAATGGCTGCCATCCCACTTGGGCTCAAAGAGGGGAATGGCGTCACGCGCACCTTT
>JANLSL010000588.1:0-5541 GCA_031362385.1 Alphaproteobacteria bacterium
CGTTACGGAGATTGTGAAGCACACCAAGGCCAACCCAAACACGCTGAAAGTTCGGCTGCGCGAGTTAGTCACAACTGGACGCATCAAGCGCCACGGAAAAGCGCGGGCGACTTGGTATAGCGTTTAAGGAGGCCTCCAAGGCGCTGCGGTGACAGTGCGCTTAACTTCGATTCAGTGCACTGTCACCTTAATGCCGCAACCTTATTTTTAGGCGGCTGGTATGCTTTGAGCGCATCGCGGATTGCCACAAAAAGATTCTCTGCCGTCGTGAACGCCGTGTCGATGTTCAATTGTCGATCTAACCACGAGAATACCGTCCCATCCCACGCGGCGACTTCGAGCTGCTTGCGACTGATGTGAAGGTGATGCCGGCTTGGCTCATCGACGGCATACTGCTCCACGTGCTCGCTGACGTTTCTCATCTCATTCAGACCGGGCAGAGCAGCATCAAAGGCGTCTATTGCTGCCTTCATGCTGCCAGAAGCGCTAGGCACTTTCTGGGCAACGAGAGCCGCGCGTCGAAGCCTGCGTAGCGCGATTATGAGAAACTCCAAATCCGCCCAGAAGCGGAAAACGAATTCCTCGTCTTCCGGCTCCTTTGAGCGTAACCGTCTCCGTTGAAGTGCGATTGTAAACATCGCCTTGTTCCCGAGCCGCTTTGCCCTCTCTAGGGTCGCTGCGTCCGACGGCGCATCCATGACCACTTCCCCTGAGTTACGGTGACAGTGCACTTAACTTCGAATTAAGCTCGCTGTCACTGTAGTGTTGGTTTGGGCGCCAACGGAAATCTGCTGTGGCGTCAGGTCTGCGAGCGCACCCTACTCCCACTTTACATTCTTCATGGCTTTGAGTTTCTCCAGCACGCCTCGGCGTTCGTAATAGGGTTGTTTGCGCATCTCGGGGTCTTGCTCGCCTTTGTCATGGGCCTCGACATTGCGGATGATGGCTTCGGCTGCGGCGGGCTTCAAAACAACAATGCCATCGCTATCGCCTAAAATAATATCGCCGGGGTTGACGATCACCCCACCACAAATAATCGGCACGTTGATGGAGCCGGGCCCTTCAGAGGTGGTGGCCGTTGCCGCAACGCCGCGCGCGAAAATCGGCATTTGCACGCGTTCACGCGCGAGCAATGCAGAATTCATGGTGGCACCATCAATCACCACACCGGCCACCCCTGCCCCCTTGGCACAGATGGTCATGCTCATGCCCCACACCGCCACATCTGTGTAACCACCAGCATCAACCACAATAATGTCACCGGGATTGGCATATTTGGGCGCCAACTCGCCGACCATGCGGTCATACCACTGCTCGGGGCGCACCGTCAGTGCGGGGCCGCAAATACGCCACGTGCTCTCTAATGGCTTGATCGCGGGGTGCATGGTTTGGCGCGGACCTGCCTCAAAGCCCGAAACGCCGACGTGCAATTTGGCGACCTTGGCAATCAATTCCGCCGATGGGCGCTTGAAATCAGTGATGATGGTATGGCTGGCGACGCTCATGAAAATGTCCTCAAGTATCCGCGCGTTTGCGCTATTCTGAATCCATGAACCATAGCTCCACGCACAACATTGGCAACCCACTTGCGCTGGTTTCGGGTGCGCTGATTATGAGCGCGCTCATGATCTTCGGTGCGCGCACCGCACATGCCGAAAAGCACTTGCGCGTTACTAGTTACAGCTTGCCTGCCGCCTTGGGCAACGTGCACCGCTCGACCAGTTCATCGGAGATTTATATTTGGGCGGCCATGTTCGACCCGCTGACCATGGTCGATGATAACGCAACCGTGCGGCCGTGGCTGGCGACACGCTGGGAGTCGCTCAACCCGCTGACCTGGCGGTTTTATTTACGCAAAGGTGTAAAATTTTCCAACGGCGAGTTGTTTACCGCTGATGCGGTGGTGACGAACCTCAGCTATCTCATATCAGCGGAAGGCAAGCGCGAATCTGTGGCCCGCGTGGTCAATGCGATTGCCAAGGTGACAGCGGTCGATGACTACACTGTCGATATTGTCACAACGTTCCCCGACATCATGCTGCCGGGCGAGTTAGCGATGGCGCGCATGACCGCCCCTGCGCACTGGCGCAAAGTCGGGCCTGAGGGCTTTGCAAAGGCCCCCATCGGCACCGGGCCGTTCAAGGCCCTGCGCTGGGCCGCAAATCAAATCGAGATGGCGGCATTTAAAGAATCATGGATCCCGCCCAAGCTCGACAAACTTACATTCATCAAATTGCCTGATGCGGTGTCACGCACCCAAGCCATTTTGTCTGACAACGCTGATGTCGCCATCGTCATCGGGCCCGAGGAAATTTCTGCCCTGGCCGCCGCAGGCCACACGCACCATGTTAGTCGTGGTGCCGGTGCGATGGGATTGGCACTGTTAAAAAAGCAAGGCGGACCCGTTGGCGATGTGCGGGTGAGGTTGGCCTTGAATTACGCCGTCAATAAGCAGCGCTACATTGCGGGCTTGCTGAATAACGCCACTGTGCCTGCCAGTCAGGCCACACCCAGTTTTGCCATCGGGTATGACAGTGCGTTAAAACCATTCCCCTATGATCCTGAAAAAGCCAAGGCGCTGCTGAAAGAAGCGGGCTATGAGAAAGGCTTCACCTTGGTGGCCGAAGCCATTTTAGGCGGCAGCGCGGCCGACACCGCGATCTTTCAATACATGGCGCAAGATTTGGCTAAAGTCGGCGTTACGCTTGAGATGCGCAGTATTCCCAATAGCGAGATGATCAAGAAGATCAACTTCGGCGGTTGGGCGGGCCAAGCCTACAACATCGATTTTAACGTCAAACCCAACCTTGATGCGTTACGCGCCTTTGTGCCGTGCTTAACGCGCGATTTGTACTTCTGCGATGACGAACTGCGTACAGCAATTCGCACCGCCCAAGCCGAGTTTGATTTGCCCAAGCGCACTGCCCTAGTGCGCCAAATTATCCACAGGCTTCACGATGATCCGCCGACACTTTACATGCATGAAACTGTCATGTTTGACGGCCTGCATAGCCGCGTGCGCAACTATAAGCCCAGCAACCTGATCATCAATTATCAGGACATTGATGTGGCCCCCGCAACCACCCAGCCTTAACTTCAGGGGCCATTTATCAGCCAAGAGGGCGATTTTGCCCTGTTCGCGCTTTATTAAGCACCTCAAAATAAAGTAAAAACTGAGGGCTGCACGGCGCAGGTTGCGTACGCAACTTAAACGCCTTATGGAGCATTTGTATTTTGTCTGTTCTGGTCAGGCCTATGTCTTGTGCCAGGCAGCGCACCAGTTGTTAGGTTTGGATGACCACTCCGAAATTTGATAAAGATCGCCGCGGCGAAGTTGACATTTACCTTGGTGAATCTAACGAGCAGGTTCGCGAGAGTATGCGTCAGATGCTGCGCGGTGAAGGCTATCGCAAAACCCGCACCTTCAACCGAATGGAAGACCTGCTGGGCGCGATTACCGAGGCCCCGCCCGACGTGCTGATTGTGGCCGACGATCTGCATGCCAATTCGTTTCAAATCGTTAAAGATATTCGTAGTTTTAAATTGGGCACCAACCCGTTCGTCTTGATTACCATGATGGTCTCGGGCGAGAACGACACCAATGTGAAGCGCGCCATGGTGGCCGGTTGCGATGACATCATGATCAAGCCGGTGTCGCCGGGCCGCATGCTTGACCGCATCGTGCACTTCACGTTCAACCGCACCCCTTTCATTGTCACCACTGATTACTTAGGCCCTGAACGCCGCAAGCCCACCGCCGACCGCCCCTCGAAAATTCGCCAGCTGATCGTGGTCAATACGGTGAAAGATAAAGCTGAGGGGAAGCGCACGTCGACGGCTGAACTTGCACGTAAGGTCGAACGCTGCATGACCGACGTGATGGCCTCACGCCTGGACAGCTATGGGCTTAAGCTGGTTTATCACTGCAATATTATTCTCAAAGCCTATGACGAAAAGAAAGTTGAGAAAGAGGTGCGTGATAACCTGCTGATCTCGGTCAGCGTGTTAGAAGAGGCTGCACAAATTGCCAAGATCTTGGGCGAGTCTAAACTTGCCGAAGTTTGCATTGGCTTGGCGCGCCAAGTTGAAGAAGTGTCTGAGGTTTACCAAACGCCGACCGACGCAGGCATGGCAAACTTGCGCCAACTGACCCAAGCCTTTGCCGCCGCCAAGGCCCCGCTTGAAGCGCGGTTTTCTAAGGCTGCTGCTCCGGCGGCAGCCCCAGCTCCGGCGGCCAAGCCCGCTACTGCGACACCAGCCGCAGCGCCGGCGCGCGTTGACCCAGCAGCTAAAGGCGGGGATGTCACCATCAGTGCGGATGACCTTTTAAAATAGGTATCGCGCTGGGGTGGACCATGACACCACCCAACCCAACCGCCATGGAAATGACGCGCCAGTGCAGTTTTCAGTCATGCCCGGATCCGAGAACATGGGCCAAATCAATACAACTGCCACTTGCATAGCAAAAGTTAATCTTGGATGATCTTGGCTCGAAACCAATTAGATTTCTGGACCTCACGCTTTCCGATCTTTGGCACCTAGATGGCGCATCTGAACAAAGACATGCTCAAAAAGATCACCGTCTATGTCGGTGAGAAGAGCTATTACGAGCGCAATCAATTACGCGATCTTTTTAAAGCCCAAGGTGTGTCTCAGGTGGTCTGCCACCGGGATATGGGCAGCCTGAAAGAAGTGATGAAAGATAGCGCGCCCGACTTGCTGGTGATCTCGGACGATTTTGATGCCAACGTCTTTGAGGCGATCCGCGAAATCCGCAGCCAGAAATTAGGCGATAATCCGTTTCTCGTGATCACCATGCTGGTGAGCGCCAACCGCCCCCACCTGCTGAAAGAAGCCATCGGCACTGGGGTTGACGACATCATCGTCAAACCTTTGACCGCCGACCGCATTCAAGAACGCCTGCGTTTGGTGACGTTTCACCGCCAGCCCTTCATCATTACTGATAACTACATGGGGCCGCATCGCAAAAATATGGAATTGACGGGCCGGGTGCGGCGTATTCCGGTGCTGAATACTTTTTTGGAAAAAGTCCAAGGGCGTGAATTCGACAAAGCTGCACTTAAAGATGCAGTCGAAGGATCATTGCAAAAAATTCTCCAGGCTAAACTGGACAGCCAAAGCTTCCGCTTGGGCGAAGTGTGCGAGCGCCTTGTCAATGCTTACGATAAGGGCATGATTACCGAGAAAGTTCAAAACGACCTAATTATGTTGGCCGATGTGCTGGCTGACGCGGCCGGATTGGCCCAGAAACTGCGCGATGCGCAACTCTCAGCACTGTGTGCGCAACTTTCTGAAAACGTGCGCGGCATCGCCGACCATTATGATGAAGCCGCACCCAGCGAAATTAACTTGATTCGTAAAGTCACGGCCGCCTTCAAGATGGCGATGTCAGGTAGTTCAGCGGCTGAAGAAGAATCAGACTCAGGTGAGTTTTCGCAGTATAACTGATTCTCAGGTATTCAATCTCAACACTGTCTGGTTGCTTGTTGATGTTTTCCCGCCGCGCGCTTCTCGCTTCAG
>JANLSL010000612.1:0-2163 GCA_031362385.1 Alphaproteobacteria bacterium
CTGTGTGCGATTGAGAACTTCTGGGGCCATAAAGAACAAGCCGACCTGCGCGTGCGCCGCTATGGCGGCGCGAAAGCCGCCGAATAGGGTTGATTCACATGGCGGAAAAACCGCCGATTGCAATTATCGGTGCGGGCCTGGTTGGTGCAGGCTGGGCCATTGTTTTTGCGCGCGCCGGCCATCCGGTGCGCATCTTTGATGAGACGGCATCGGTACGCGATGGTGTGATCAAACTCATTGCGGGTAACGTTACTGATCTCAAATCCTTTGACCTGATTGACGAGCCGGTTGACGCTGTTCTGTCGCGCATTTCAGTGCATGCAACGCTCGACAGTGCCGTCGCTGACGTTGCTTATGTTCAAGAATCAGTTTTTGAAACAGTCGAAGTTAAAACCAGAGTCTACGCGGCGCTTGATCGATTAGTTCCGAGCGCGGCTGCGATTGGCAGCTCGTCATCGGGTATACCCGCTTCGGCTTTCACCGCGCATTGCGCTACCCGCCAGCGCATGCTGATCGCTCACCCGGTCAATCCGCCGTATTTGGTTCCGCTGGTTGAGCTCGTCCCAGCACCCTGGACTGATCCCAAAACCATGGACATCGTTTTTGCGTTGATGACTGCTGTCGGCCAAGAACCCATCCGCATTCGCCGTGAAGTGGAAGGGTTTGTGCTTAATCGTTTGCAAGGGGCTTTGTTGAACGAGGCGTGGGCCCTGTTTGATGAGGGGTATGCCTCGGCTGAAGACATCGACAAAACGATTTCAGTGGGTCTTGGTTTGCGCTGGTCATTCATGGGCCCCTTTGAAACGATTGATCTTAATGCGCCTGCGGGCGTGGCTGACTACGCCAAGCGCTTAGGGCCGCTGTATCATTCTGTGGCGCAGTCACGCACACAGCCCAAGCCCTGGAATGCAGAGCTCATCACGCGGGTCGAGGGTGAACGGCGCGCTCAGCTTTCTGCCTCCGAGCTCGACAAACGCCGGGAATGGCGCGACCGTAGGCTGATGGCGTTAGCTGCGCACAAAAAGAAAGAGACGAAGGACTTAGACTCATGAATTCAAAAAATGTAACGGCATTGTTTGATCTTACCGGCCAGCGCGCTTTAGTGACCGGTGCATCGAAGGGGCTGGGCCTCGGGTGTGCTGAATTACTCGCCGATGCGGGGGCTGAGGTTTTGGTATGCGGGCGGGGTGCGGCTGATGTGGACGCGGCTGTAAAAGCAATCGTCGCGCGCGGCGGCAAAGCAACCGCTGCCGTGGGCGATGTCACCAAGACCAGCGAGACCCAAAAAATGATCGAGGGGCTTGGCGATATCCATATCCTGGTCAATAACGCGGGCACGAACATCCCTGAGCCATACCTTGGCGTTTCGGAAGATCACTTTGATCAGATCTTTGATATCAATGTTCGTGCTGCATTTTTTGTAGCGCAGGCGGTTGCGGCGCAAATGGTAAAGCGCAGCATCAAAGGCAGCATTATCAACATGTCCTCACAAATGGGCCATGTGGGCTCACCCAATCGTACGGTCTACTGTGCATCAAAGCATGCGCTTGAAGGCCTGACCAAGGCGATGGCGTTGGAGTTGGCGCCCATGGGTATTCGGGTCAACGCCGTCGCCCCCACCTTCATCGAAACGCCCATGACCCAGCCGATGTTGGCCAAACCAAAGTTCAAAAATTTTGTGTTAGAGCGTATTCCCTTAGGCCACACCGGCGAGATCAAAGATGTCGCCGCAGCCGTGCTCTATCTCGCTTCACCAGCTTCGGCGTTGGTCACGGGAACGAGCCTTAAGGTCGACGGCGGTTGGACCGCGCAGTAGTTTGAATTAAGCGTGGCCGGCAACGCCCGACAGCAAATGCGGACTGACGCCGATTTTGGCCAGGGCGCGTTGCCACTTCTGATCGAAGTCTTCTGAGAACAACAGTTGTTCATCGGCCGGAATGTTCAGCCAAGCGTTTTGCTTGATTTCCTCATCCAGTTGTCCCCCGCCCCAGCCAGAATAACCCAGTGCCATCAGGCTGCGCTCAGGGCCTTCGCCAGACGCTATGGCACGCAGAATCTCGGTCGTCGCACTGAGGCAAATTTCCGAGTTCACTTTTAACGTGCCCTCGCGCTCGTAGTCGGCCGAATGCAATACAAAGCCGCGTGCTGTTTCCACCGGGCCAC
>JANLSL010000629.1:0-7234 GCA_031362385.1 Alphaproteobacteria bacterium
CATTCATGATCAACCAGCTTTGGGTGGGACCCGGAATCACATTGAGCGTAAACACCCAGCCCATGATGAGCTGACAGATCATCAGAATACCCATCAGCCAATGCAATGTTTTGGCGACGGTTCCCCACTCAGACTGAGAGCTAACATAGGCCATAGCGCGGTCCCCTTCGTGATGTTCCCCGCCCCATCTATGCCCGGACAAATCACCCCTGCCTAGATACATTGCGATTGCCTATGTTAGAGCCAACAGAGTTGATGTGCAGCAAAGGGAGTTGATGATGGCGGTTGGAACAATGGTGCGCTCGGCGTTGATAGTTTCGAACCTGGAACGCTCGACGGTTTTTTACCGCGAGATTCTAGGCATTGCAGGTACTTATGCTGAGGGTGAACTCACCCACCCGGCGGCGGCAAAACTGCTGGGGATGCCCGCATCATCGTTGACCCGCTACCGCATCATCAAACAAGAAGGCGGGCCTAATCGCGGCATGGTGGGCTTGTTTGAAGTGTCCAACCCTGCCCCACCACCTTTCACAAAACGCAAAGACAGCGTAAACGTGGGTGAGGTGTGTTTGGTGTTTTATTGCGATGATGTTGAAGGGGTGCACCGCAAGCTGGTGGCGGCTGGGCATACCGTGCTGTGCCCACCCACACATTTGCAGGTCACCAAGGACAAGGGCCAGCCCGAGATGGTGTTCATGGACCCCGACGGTATTTTGGTGAACTTGATTCAGCGCGACCCCAATGACCCAAAATGATGCACAGGAATGGATTGCGCCTATCCGCATATCATCGTTTACGACCTGAAATGACCAGCCTATGCTGAAGGCCCGCGACCGATCGAGGCGCGGCACATAGTCGAGGAACCCATGGCCCTGAAACGTTATCCAATCAAATTACCGGCACTTGACCCCCTTGAACTGCCGGCGCAAGCCAAAACCATGTACCCACCCCCTCACGACCAGGTCGTGAAAGGTCGTTTCAAACGTAAGCTCGGCCCTGCCCTTGGCTTGAAAGAACTTGGCGTGAATCTGACAACGCTGATGCAAGGTGCTGCGTCAGCCATGCGCCACCACCATTCAAATAACGATGAATTTGTTTACATTGTCGATGGTGAAGCAACGCTGGTCACAAATGCCGGCGAGCAAATATTGTCTACGGGTATGTGCGCAGGGTTTCCCAAGGGCAAAAAGGACGGCCACCAGCTTGTCAATAAATCTGAACGGCCGGTGATTTATTTGGAAGCAGGCACGAACTTCATGCCTGACCTGATTGTCTACCCCGACACCAAGATGTTCTTGTATCAAGATGAAAAAGGCCGCGCCAGCTTCAGTACGAAGATGCCAAAAGTTGGCAGTACGGCGAAGGCTGTGAAAGCCAAGCCTAAGCCCAAAAAGAAAAAGCGGTGAGAAGTGCTTGTGCGGCAACGACCTTGGAGCAAGCTTGATGAATTTATTTCGCTGCGTTTTAGCCTTAGGCCTTGGTTTGTCGTTTGGTGCGCAGGCCCGCCAGCTTGACCTGACCAAGCCTGACGATGTCATCCGCGCCGAGATCAGGCTGACCTGTGCACCCGACCCTGCCAAGCCTGCGATGCGATGGATGAGCGGTCAAATTTTGGGCCGCAGACAAGGTGAGCCAGATATTCATCTGTTCGATGTTCAAGGCTTGAATACTGCGGCATGCCAAACGTATGCGGACCCCAAGCGCGGGCCAGGCTATCGGTCGGTGACGCGCGAGATCATGTTTTATCTCGATCCCGCCACGGGCAAAATCATCGACACTTGGAAAAATCCCTACACTGGTCAAACCGTGGATGTGATCCACATGTTCAACGACCCGGTGAACATGCCAGAACCAAAATATGCCTATGGAAAAGACGGCAAGCCCGCGACTTGGGATGGCCAGATCGTCAATGGCTTAGCGCACACCCAACGCGCAAATCATTTTTTCCGCGACGGGATTATGAGTGGTGACTACCAAGATTATGTCGGTGGCAAATATTCCGTCCTGGAACTGCGCAGCATTCTTGTTCCCGTCGCTGATTGGCTTAATACGGCAAAGCCTCTGCCGGTGCGCGGCTCATCGGTCTGGTCGCGTATCTCGCCGTGGCTACCATTCATGAAAATGGCTGGGCGCGAGGGCCAGACGGCGCTGACGAGCACCTGGTTCGCGGTCAAAGATATGAGCGAAATTCCAGAACCACTGCGTAGTACCGTGCTGAATAAATTTCCCATGTATGCCACGGCCCCGCCTCTGGATGATGCGCGGCCATCTGTTAACTCATGGGTGGGCGTGAAGAGCGCCATTGACGCCAAACGCGCAAAATAAAAAAGGGCCGCCATAACAGCGGCCCTTTGCTGAAGACGCGATTTTCTTAAGTTCCAGGCTGTTTTGGGCCTGCAGGTTTTTGTGTGCGCGCATAGTTCTCAAGGCTGGAGAGACTTGGCCCCTCGTCCTTTTCCGGCGCGGTCAAGAATTTCGGGTTATTTTTCTTGGTATGCTCCAGCAACTTAGCCGGAATTGAGTCCATGGCATCAAAGCCACCCATGTAGGTGACGTATGTGATGTGGCCCTGTGATTGGCCCATCAGCATCCACGGGAGCCAGGGCGTAATGCGATTCCAGGTGCCTGAGTATTCCACGGATGTCTTCTTCGCATCGGCCATATCTTCAACACGAATGACATAGCGGTACATTTCTGACGCGCGCAGCATTTTGCCAGAGGACTCACGCGGCCATTTTTCAGGGTCCAGCGCATTGGGATAGAACAGGTGAATATCTGTTTCCAACAGCAATGTGGTTTTGCTGGCCAGCGTCCATTTAAGAATAAATGGAACCCGGGGTGGCTTCTCGGTGTTCATGCCACCGAAGCTTGGGGGATCAGGGTAGAACTCACTGATGGTGTAGTTGAAGGGGTCGTTGGTTACCGGCACCACCTTCACTTTCTCGTTGCTGTAGGGGTTTTGCCATTCGGTCAAAAATTCGCCCGTTTTCAAATCGGTATAGTAACCAACTTCACGCAGCAGTTTGCGATAGCTGCCGTCGGAGTTTTTAATGAACTTGCAGGCCGAGGCGACTTCAAAGCCGAACAATTCGCGCACGCGTTCGTTGTCTTTGGTGCCTAAGCACACACCCTGCACCCAGCCGTATTTGGTTTTTGTGGTGTCTAAATTGGCTTGCAGTTTGGCGTAAGCGTCGCGGTTCCAGATGGGGTCTTTGAATTTGAACGAGGCAATGGCCTTATCGTAGTCATACCCCGGTGTAGCGGCGAAAGCCGGACCAAAACCTGGAATGATTGCCGCACCGGTTGCCGCGGCACCGATAAAGCCACGGCGGTTGAGATGATCTGTCATGGCGAAATTCCCTCTTTCTAATGAATGTATTACTCGTGCCGCAGTGCTTCGATGGGATCGAGCCGGGCGGCACGGCGCGCGGGCATAAAGCCAAACACCACACCGACCATGGCTGAAAATGCGAATGCCGTGAATACGGTCGAAAATTGCAGCGTAAACGGAACGTTCAGCACCGGCGCCAAGCCTGCGGCACCCAGTAAGCCCAGCGTGATCCCCGCAAGCCCGCCGAAGGCCGACAACATGGCGGCCTCGACCAGAAATTGCAGCAGCACTTCTCGCTCGGTAGCACCGATGGCCATGCGAATTCCAATCTCGCGCGTACGTTCGGTTACCGAGACAAGCATAATATTCATGATGCCGATGCCGCCCACTAACAAACTAACTGCCGCAATGGCGCTGAGAAAGCCTGTCAGGACGCCGGTCGTCGACTGCACCATGTTGGACACTTCCTTCATGTCACGCACATTGAAGTCCACCTGGCCGTCCTCGCCAGTGTTGCGGCGCTCTTTCATCAGTTTTTCCACTTCAGCTTTGGCATCGACAATCTCGTCTTCGCTGTTGGCCGAGATATAAATCGAATCGACGCTGGGTTTGCCGCTGAGGCGGCGCTGAAACATAGCGATGGGCACAGCAATGATCTCGTCTTGATCGCCGCCGAACATAGCCTGGCCCTTCGGCTCAAGCACGCCGATCACGTTGCATGTAACCTTGCCGATGCGCAACGTTGCACCCAGGGGGGACTGACCTGAAAACATATCCTTCTTGATCGTTTCGCCGACGATGCACACAGCCTTGCCCGACTTCAATTCGCTGGGCATGAACAAGCGGCCTTCGACCACTTTCCAATTTCGCACCGTGCTGAAATCGTTGTCTGTGCCCATAATATTGACACGGCGGTTTTCGTTCCCGATTACTACCTGCATCGGGCGCATGTTCACGGGCGTTGCACCAGATAGGGTGTTCACTTCGCGGCGGATGGCTGTTAGGTCCGCCAAATCGAACGGCGCGGACGTGGTCGCCGCTCCGCCCATGCGTCGCTCGCCGCCTGGCGAGAGCACCAGCATGTTCGACCCCATCTTGCCGATTTCTTCTTGTACTTGCTTGGTCGTGCCCGCCCCAAGCGTGACGATGACAATCACTGCCGCTACGCCAATGATGATGCCCAGAACAGTCAAGCCTGAGCGCAGCAGATTGCGCCGGATCTCGCGCAAACACATGAGAAGCGTGTTGGTGAACATGGGTGTTACCTGGGCTTGCGTGTGTCGGTTTGACGTTGAATTTTGCCGTCACGAAAATCGATACGGCGATTGGCAAATGCGGCAATATCTTCTTCGTGCGTGACCAAGACCACAGTTAAGCCTTGTTCGCGATTAAACTTGGTCAGCAATTCCATAATCTCGTGACTTCGCGCGCTGTCGAGATTTCCCGTAGGCTCGTCGGCCAGCAACAACGAAGGCTGCGTGACAATGGCGCGGGCAATGGCCACGCGCTGTTGTTGCCCGCCTGACAACTCGGCAGGCGTGTGGTGTTCGCGGCCCGTGAGGCCAACAACACGCAATGCTTCCATGGCCATCTCACGACGCGTCTTTTTATCGATACGGCGGTAGATGAGCGGCAGTTCAAGGTTCTCCAGCGCCGTGGTGCGCGCCAGCAAGTTAAACCCCTGGAAGACGAAACCCAGAAAGTGGCGGCGCAGCAACGCGCGTTGATCGCGGTCTAAATCCGAAACATTGACGCCCTTGAACAGATGACGCCCCGACGTCGGCGCATCGAGGCAGCCAAGAATGTTCATGCAGGTGGATTTGCCCGAGCCCGACGGGCCCATCACAGCAACAAAGTCACCGGCGTTGATTTGCAATGATACGCCATCGAGTGCGCGAACCTCGGACTCGCCCTTGCCGTAAATTTTATAAACGTTGTCAAAGGCCACAACCGGGCCGGCGTAGGACATGTGGCTAATGTCACCGGGCGGCCCCGCCGTTGACGATGGGGACTGCGTGGTCATTTCGCGGCCCGTTCCAATCCGACCAAGATTTTTTGACCGGGTTTTAGGGGGCCAGAGACTATCTCGGTGGTCAGGCTATCCGTTAGCCCCACCTTTACGTCGACCGGTTTAGGCGTGCTGCCATCCAACACCCACACACGCTGCATACCGCCTTGGCGCGCGGACGCAGCAGCAGGCTTAGCTGCTTCAGGTGGCGGGGCGAAGATGCGGAACAAGCCAGGTGGCTGACCTGGCGGGCCCATACCGCGTTCACCAGGAACCATCGCGCCTACGCCAGGCGGTGAAAAGCGCAACGCAGCATTTGGGACCAAAATAGCGTCGCCGCGTGTGGCTGTGGTGATAACCGCCGTCGCGGTCATGCCCGGCCGCAACAGCAGATCGTTATTTTCAACAGCCAGCAGAGCCTGGTAGGTCACAACACCCTCGGCAGACTTTGGCGCAAAGCGAACTTGCGTAATGGTGGCCGGGAATTGGCGATCAGGGTACGCATCAACCGTAAAGATGCCCTGTTGATTGTCTTTCACTTGGCCAATATCAGCCTCGTCAACATCGACGATGAGCTCCATCACCTTAAGGTCTTCGGCCAACTGAAACAGCACCGGTGTTTGAAACGTTGCCGCGACGACTTGACCCGGCTCGACTTTACGCGACAGCACCACGCCATTGATCGGCGATTTGATTTCGGCCTTGGCTAAGTTTGTTTCATCGGTAGCAAGGTTGGCGCCGGCCACAGAAATTTGCGCTTCGGCACTGGCTACCGTTGCCCGCGCGCGTGCATCGGCCGCATCGGCCGCATCAAGTTCTTGCTTCGAGGCATTGCCACGCGTGGAAAGGTCGCGCACGCGTCCGGCTTTCGTTTTCGCTTCCAGTGCAGTGGCGCGGGTTTCTTCAAGTTTGGCACGCGACGAAGCCAGCGACGCACGCGATTGCAGCACTTTGGCTTTGAGATTGTCGGTGTCCATCACGGCCAGGGCTTGGCCTTGAGTGACACGATCATTGAAATCGACTGCTACCGATTCGATTTGCCCAGAAATTTCAGCGCCGACATCGACCTGATTGCGCGGCTGCAACTGCCCTGTGGCCGTGACGGTGACGGTCAACCCACCTTGCGTCACGTCGGCAGATAAAAACTTAGGCGCGGGCGGGCCGCCCATGGACCGTACGGTCATGATCACGACGAGCAAGGCAACGACGCCACCGATGATCCATTTTTTTTCGATCTTCGGGATCTGCGTTTTTACGCGACCTAATCCAATCGTGTTGGCAACGTCGGCCGCAGGGGCTGGTGTAATGTTTGTGCTGTCGTTCATGTTGGTCCGATACGTGTCAGGCATGTGCCGCGTTCCCGGTCAGAATTAAGGACTGCGAATCGTGGCACTTTAAGAGCGCAACGTATCAGGTTTGTGTCTCAGTCACCCCGAGTTTGTAAGCCAACGTAACGCTAAATTTTCGTATAAAAATTAACGTTTCAGTTCGGCCATGGCCGCATCAAGACCCGACAGCGTAAGGGGGTACATGCGGCTGCCCATGAGCTTACGGATCATGCCGATGGATTGGGTATAGGGCCAGGATTGCTGGGGCAGTGGGTTCAACCACACCGCTTTGGGCCAAGTCGCCACTACACGACGCAGCCAGGTTTCACCCGACTCTTCATTCCAATGCTCAACCGCTGCCCCGGCATGGGCGATCTCATAGGGGCTCATGGACGCATCGCCAACAAAGATCAGTTTGTAGTCAGCCGGATAGGTGCGCAGCACATCATACGTGGACAAGCGTTGGTCGTAGCGACGGCGGTTATCTTTCCAGATCGTCTCATAGACGCAGTTATGAAAATAGTAATACTCAAGGTGCTTGAACTCAGTGCGTGCCGCTGAGAATAA
>JANLSL010000640.1:0-1856 GCA_031362385.1 Alphaproteobacteria bacterium
GGCAACATGGGCATTGGGCTTGGCGACAATGGTTACTTGAACATGACGGCTGAATACCGTCACCGTGGCTTCACCAACCGTCAAGCGGCTGACTCGCGCCAACAGTACAACCCCATTGCCGGTGTGGCCTCGCGCGGGTCGGCCACACCGGCAATGGTGTTGTACTGTTGGCGGCTGTCGGCAGCCTGGCGGTTGGTGAACCCACGATGGCGGTATTCCGCCGTCATGTTCAGGTAACCATTGTCACCCAGCCCAATGCCCATGTTGCCTTGGGTTTGGTACAGGTCACCGTCGCCTTTATAGTGCGTGCCAACATTGGCCACGACTTCGCCGCCTTCTTTAGCGCTTTTCAAGATGATGTTGATGACCCCGGCAATGGCGTCTGAACCATATTGGGCAGCCGCACCATCACGCAGAATTTCAACGCGCTGGATTGAGGCGGTCGGAATCGTATTCAAATCAGCACCGGTCGACCCGCGACCCACTGAGCCGTTCAAGTTCAGCAATGAGCTTTGATGGCGGCGCTTCCCATTGACCAACACCAACGTCTGATCGGGCGACAATCCGCGCAAGGTGGCCGGGCGAATGTGGTCAGTGCCATCCGTAATACTGGGCTGCGGGAAGTTGTACGAAGGAACCAAGGCGTTGAGCATTTTATTGATTTCGCCCAGGCCTGACTTTTCCAGCATTGCGGTCGAGACCACGTCAATCGGAACCGGTGATTCTGAAATGGTGCGGTCAAGGCGCCGCGTCCCGGTGACCACGATTTCTTCCAACCCTGCGCTGGCACTTTGGTCTTGCGCCAAGGCTGGCATCGTTGCGCCGAAACCCAGCGTCGAGATGGCAGTTGCAGCCATCAGTGATGACTTGGTGATCACTCTATATAGGGTGCGCTGCGTAGTACGAGACGTGGCCATTGGTAACCCCAGTTATTATTGATGTTAAGGAAATGTGACTGGAGTGATACTAGGTAGCCACACAGGGCATCGCAATGTCGCGCGAAGCTTTATTAGCAAACAACTATTCAGTGTGGCGCTTGCGCAACACTCGGCGAATAGCCTTTTTATTCTCCGGGGCTTGTGGCGCGTAGAAGTTCTTTTTAGCGATTATCTTTTTTACGCAGGGTGGCTGCACAACGGCGTTGATATGATGAGTAAAAATAGCCCGCAGCAGCCATCTGAATTCATTTGTGTTGGGCCAGGGCTGGCCCTAAATCCATAGTGTCTGAATGGAAAAAAACTCATGAGGGTGACGATGTTTCGACGTATCGCAGTGGCGATGATGGCATTGGTTGGGATATGGGGCGCGCAGAGTGCTGCCTGGGCTGCCAATGACAGCGCGCTGGTGTTTGGCGCCAACGGTAAACTCGGCACCGAGATGATCAAAGCGCTGCTCGAAAAAAATGTCGCCGTGACTGCCTTTGTACGTCCCGGCGCTGACCGTTCATCGCTGGCAAACTTGAAAGTGAATTATGTTGAAGGCGATGCGCGCAACAAGGCCGACGTCGACAAAGCCATGGCCGCGGCCAAGTTTAGCGTGGTGGTGAATGCCATGGCGCGGCGCAGCCGCACTGAACTGGGCCTGTACGACACCAGCCAAAGCCATATTACGGCGGCGGCCAAAGCCAATGGCGTGGCACAGATGATTTTTTTCAGCTCCGTCGGTGTGGGCACCAGCCGGTTTATTTACAGTGATAAAGCTTACGCGAATTTCAAATCCACCATGCAAGAACGCGAAGCAGCCGAGAAAGAACTCATCGGCAGTGGGTTGGGTTATACCATCATCCGCCTGGGCGGCGTGCTGAATGACAATACTGCAACTGGCAAAGCGTACTTGAGTGAGAAGCCAATTTTGGG
>JANLSL010000643.1:0-3300 GCA_031362385.1 Alphaproteobacteria bacterium
TTGGCCCGCGCGAGGGCTGCGGCAAACATGCCATCGATCTCAGCCGTGGCACCTTCAACGGCGAGGCGTTGAAACCCCGTCACCCACAAACCCACAAACGAGCGTAAAATTAAACCCAAAGCCACGATGACGCCAAAGACACCCACTTTCAGACCCAACCAACTTGTGCCGAACCATTGGCCCGTGGCCAGTGAAAAAGTGCCCGCACCAATCATGACCGGGGCTACGATATAGCGCAGGCCATTATCAACCCGGCGCAGCAGGTCGCCCGCCATCGGGCCTTTACGCAAGTACACCAACCACGAAACAATCAACCACGCGAGTGCCCCGATCCACACCAGCACCAACCACGCCCCCGTGACCGGCGAAAGTTGCAAGTCAGCTGCCAACTGCAACCCCAGGGGCAGCAGCAAGATCAGGCAGCTTCTAGGAACGAGATCGATTTTCAGCATGGCGGCTAAAAACCGTCGGCGCTCGTCAATCGGCAGGCCGGGCTTGGCAATATAGTGCGAGGTCACCCACACGCCCCAATCGGGGCCCAACCAATAGACGAACAGAATGACGTGAATAAAAACCAGGATATCGTGTAGTGCCATGCGTACCTCGGATACCTAATATTATTTAGCGCGCAAACGTAGCACCTGCTGTGGCGCCCAGCCACACAGCCAGGATACAAAGCACGACCGAGCCTGCCACGTTGAAGGCGACCCCACCCCAATCTCCGGCCTGAATCAAATTCAATGTTTGGAGGCTGAACGCTGAAAACGTGGTGAAGCCACCGCACAGCCCCACCGCAACAAACAAACGCATCTCTTCATTAAATGTCGGTGGGCCAACCACGGCAGAAATACCTGCAAACGCGCCGATGATGAACGAGCCCACAACGTTCACAATCAGCGTCCCCCACGGAAACGTGCCGCCCATCAGCGCCAGCGACCACGCACCTGCGGCGTGGCGCGCCATACCGCCCAACGCACTGCCAATCGCCACCCACACATACGCCATGCGTCACTCCACAAACAAACAGAGCGCCCCTTGCGGGACGCTCTGTAGGCTAGCACACTTTATTTGGTCGCATTTCCCACGCCAAGTGGAAACCCACTTCTCGGGGAAATGCTCCTACACCCCACCGCGCGGCGGGGCTGGTTTTTGCGTACGTGAGTACCATTCAATCGAACTGAGCGACGGCTCTTCGAACTTCTCGGGGGCCTTCAAGTACTTCGGATAGTTTTTCTCGGTATACTTCACAATGTCTTCGGGCAACGATTCCATTGCGCCCGAGCCGCCCATAAAGCATTGATAGATGCAATGACCTTCGGCTTGGCCCATCAGTAACCAGGGCAACCACGGCGTTGAGCGCGACCATGTGCCTGAATACGGAATATGGGTCATCGCTTCGTTTTGCAAGTCATCCAGGCTGAGGACGTGATTGAAAAACTCAGAAACCTGTACCATCGGCCCTGAGCTTTCGCGCTGCCAGATTTTCGGGTCCAGCGCATTTTTGTAATACAGGTGAATGTGGCGCTCCATGATCACGCGATCAGGCTGTTGAATGCGCCATTTCAGCATGAAGGGTTTGGCTTCGCGCTTTGCCGTATTCAAGCCCCCGTAATTGGGCGGGGGCGGAACGGTTTCTTGGAACGTGGCATTGAACGGATCATTGTTGATCGGAACAATTTTTACTTTCTCGCCGGTATAGGGGTTGATCATCTCTTCCATGATCTTGCCGGTCTCGAGGTCGTAATAGTACCCCACTTCGCGCAGCAAGCGACGATAGCCACCGTCGGGTAATTTCTCCATGCGGTACGAGCTCATGCCTTTCATACCGCAGATGTTCTTAATGGGGCCGCCCGGTGCGGTGCCCATCACCAGGCCGTCATACCAGCCGTGGGTTGTCGTTTTGCAATCGATGTCGCCGGCAATGCGGGCCATGCCCAGCATGTTGTCGTGGGGCTTATCGAGATCGAGGTAGGGCCCCTTGAGGCTGGCACCCTTAATCGTCTTACGCTTGCTCATGTAGTCGGCGGCGTGTGCGGCACCACCAAGGCTCCCGGCGGCAGCAGCGGCGAATGCCGCCATGCCAAGGCCTGAGCCTAAAAGCGTGCGGCGGTCGGTTGTTGGATCGTACGGCATTGATGAAG
Organism: Alphaproteobacteria bacterium; assembly: GCA_031362385.1. Lineage (GTDB taxonomy): Bacteria > Pseudomonadota > Alphaproteobacteria > Rhodospirillales > Rhodospirillaceae. The sequence goes on from JANLSL010000643.1 coordinate 2,142, forward strand.
TCCTCCCTAATATCGACTGAGACTAACTCTACCGACTGATCTGGCCGAGATAAATACCAAGTCCGCCCGCAGTATGGATCATCTCACCACGAGTGGGGACAAAACGTGGCCCTTGGGCAGCCTCAGCAATGGAAATCTCGGTCACATGGCCACCGCGCCAAACCACCAGTTTTTCTGTTTTCCCCGCAACCAGCAGGTCCACCGCATGGACGCCAAAGGACGAGGCCAACAAGCGGTCAAACATTGCCGGCGATCCCCCACGCTGAACGTGGCCTAAAACCGTACACCGCGCATCTATGCCGGTGCGCGATTGCAAAGCGTGGGCGATGGCGGCTCCAACACTACTGCCGGTGCGCCGGTCATCCGGGGGGCGCTTGATCCCTTCGGCGACAACGACCAGCACCGCACTTGGGCGGTGATTTGTCATAGCGCCAATAGCCCGCGCCACGGCATCAATGTCGTAGTCGATCTCTGGCATGAGAATGACATCTGCACCGCCAGCAATTCCGCCGAACAAAGCAATAAAGCCCGAATCACGGCCCATCACTTCCAACACCATGATGCGCCGATGGCTGGCCGCGGTGGACGACAGCCGATCAAGCGCTTCGCCGACGACTTCTACCGCGGTGAAAAACCCCACCGCAAAATCAGTTCCGGGCACATCGTTGTCGATCGTCTTTGGCACCCCAATCCAGGGAATTCCCGCAGGCGCCAATAAACGCTGGAACAGCCGCATACTGCCGTCGCCACCAATCACAACCAGCGCGTCCACGCCGAGGCGCTTTAAACCAGCAATCACATCGGCGGAGCGATCGGTCGGTTTGCCATCTGGAGGTGCTGGCCGGAGTCGTAAGCGCGCTTCCAGGCCACGTCCATGTAGTGGTGCGCGCCACCGCTGCGCATGCCCACGATGCCCGACTCGACCAGCGCCTGCGTCATCTTGTGGCCGAAGAGGGTCATCTGGTCCACCAGCGGCAGGTCGTTCACCGTGGGGAAGTAGTCCGGGTGGATGTGCACGTCCCACAGGCCCGGCATCAGGTAGGCGCCCTTGAGGTCGATGACCTCGGCGTCTCCCGTGGCGGGGACCTTGCCCCCGGTGAGGATTTCCGTGATGCGCCCTTTCTCGATGGCAACGGAAGCGTTGGCGACCGGCGCGGGG
>JANLSL010000004.1:0-5864 GCA_031362385.1 Alphaproteobacteria bacterium
TGACTACACGTGGTCGATCTCACGCTACGGGCTGTCGCAAGTTACTGTTGTGTTTGAAGATGGCACTGATATCTATTTTGCGCGCCAATTGTTGAGCCAACGCCTTCAAGAAGTCAAAAGCCAGCTTCCGCCTGGGCTTGAACCCGCCATGGGACCCATCGCGACCGGTCTTGGCGAAATTTTTATGTTCACCGTCGAAGCGCAAAAGGGTGCGAAAAAACCTGATGGTTCTGAGTGGACACCGACCGAGCTTAGAACGCTACAAGACTGGGTTGTGCGACCGCAGCTCAGAAACCTTCAGGGCGTAACTGAGGTCAATACTGTAGGCGGCGACGTCAAACAGTTTCACGTGACACCTCATCCCAGCAAACTCCTTGCGTATGGCCTGACGTTGCAAAACGTCATGGAGGCCCTGGCCAGCAATAACAGCAACGTTGGCGCAGGCTATATTGAGCGCAATGGTCAGCAGTATTTGATCCGCTCGCCAGGCCAGATTACTGACATTGCCGAAATCGAAAAACTTGTTGTCTCGACGCGCAACGGAGTAATTGTGCGAATTTCAGATATTGCCGACGTCAAGATAGGAGCCGAACTACGCACTGGTGCAGCAACCGAGAACGGGCGCGAAGTTGTCCTCGGCACGGTATTTATGTTGATCGGCGAGAATAGCCGCGAGGTTTCACAACGTGTTGCCGCCCGATTGAAACAGGTCAACGACAGCTTGCCCGAAGGTGTGATCGCGCAAACTGTGTATGACCGCACAACCCTTGTCGATCGCACGATTGCGACAGTTGAAAAGAATCTTTTAGAAGGCGCACTTCTGGTTATCGTTGTTCTGTTTGCGCTGCTTGGCAATATGCGTGCCGCACTCATTACGGCTGCTGTTATCCCACTTGCCATGCTGATGACGATTACCGGCATGGTCGAAAATAAAGTCTCGGGTAATTTGATGAGCTTAGGTGCTTTGGATTTCGGAATCATCGTCGATGGCGCTGTGATCATTGTCGAAAACTGTTTACGTCGCTTTGGCGAACGACAACAGCACCTTGGCCGAGTCATGACACAGGAAGAAAGATTCCTGTGTGCAGCACAGGCCACAACAGAGGTCATCAAACCCAGCCTGTTTGGCGTTCTGATCATCACAATCGTTTATATTCCAATTTTTACGTTGACCGGGGTTGAGGGAAAAATGTTTCACCCCATGGCGTTTACTGTTGTCGCCGCTTTGCTGAGCGCGCTTGTTTTATCGATCACGTTTGTTCCTGCTGCGGTTGCAACTTTTGTGACAGAGCGCGTGGCTGAAAACGAGAATAGCTTGCTGCTGCGGACCCGCTCATTTTATGAACCAATTCTGCGCAGTGTTCTCTCCAACAGGTTACCAGTCAGCGTTACCGCAGTGGTGTTGGTTGCCCTCTGTGGCCTTCTCAGCACCCGTTTGGGTTCAGAGTTCATCCCAAGTCTTGACGAGGGCGATATTGCGCTGCACGCCCTTCGTATTCCGGGCACCAGCCTGACACAGGCCGTTGAAATGCAATCAGCCTTGGAGTCACGGCTGGAGGAATTCCCGGAAGTCGACAAAGTATTTGCAAAAATCGGCACCGCAGAGATTGCAACTGACCCGATGCCGCCCAGTGTGGCTGATACGTTTATCATTATGAAAGATCGCAAACTCTGGCCCGACCCCAACAAAGCCAAGACGACACTGGTCGCAGAACTTGAAACCGCCGTGCGCCTGATTCCTGGCAACAATTATGAATTTACCCAACCGATACAAATGAGATTCAACGAACTGATCTCGGGCGTGCGCACAGACGTTGCGGTTAAGGTGTACGGCGACGACCTTGAGGTATTGAATGCAACAGCCGCGCAAATTAAAAGCATTGTTGCACGTGTGCCAGGTGCTGCCGATGCCGGAGTAGAGCAAACAACCGGGTTGCCCATGCTGACGATCAAACCCAACCGTGAAGTCTTATCGCGCTACGGCATCAAGATTTCTGAATTCCAGGAGATCGTTGAAGTCGCCTTGGGCGGCAGAACTGTTGGACAAGTGTTTGAAGGGGACCGGCGGTTTGATGTGGTCGTTCGCTTGCCCGAAAAACTGCGAACCGATCTGGCATATTTAGGGCGTCTGCCAATCCCGCTTCCTCAGAGTGACGAGTTGAGTGTGGGATTATCTAAAGTGCGCTTTGGTGGCCTCACGCCCCGCTTTGTGCCCCTCAGCGAGGTTGCCGAGATAAATCTTTCTCCTGGCCCGAATCAAATCAGCCGTGGAAACGGAAAGCGCAACGTGGTGATTACTGCAAATGTGCGTGGCCGTGATCTCGGCTCGTTCGTCGCAGAACTACAGCAAGCCGTGCGCGAACGCGCAACGATTCCTGCTGGCTACTGGCTCGATTATGGCGGCACCTTTGAGCAACTGATCTCGGCTCGTCAGCGGCTGCAGATTGTCGTACCTGTGACCTTCGTCCTCATCTTTGTTCTTTTGTATCTCGCGTTTGCTTCAACCCGGGATGCCCTGATTGTCTTTAGTGGCGTGCCTTTGGCCCTCACGGGCGGAATACTGGCGATCTGGCTGCGTGACATTCCACTCTCAATGTCAGCTGGAGTTGGCTTTATCGCACTCTCAGGCGTTGCGGTTCTGAATGGCGTGGTCATGGTCTCGTTCATTCGACGACTGCGCGAAGATGGTGTTTTGCTCGATGCCGCAATTGTGCAAGGTGCGCTCTCAAGATTAAGACCGGTGTTGATGACGGCTTTGGTCGCAAGCTTGGGCTTCATTCCGATGGCGCTCAATAGTGGAACCGGAAGTGAAGTTCAGCGCCCGCTTGCCACTGTGGTGATCGGCGGCATCATCTCATCGACCATCCTGACTCTTTTGGTGCTTCCAGCGTTGTACCGCTTGTTTCACAAATCTGAATCAGAAGACGCGGGGCTAACGCCGCACCTAAAATAACGACCACCCGCTAGTACTTTATTTTACTGTTGGCTTTTCAAAGAGCATGAGGTGCTGCCACGGCAGTGCGTCTTTGGTCTGAACCCATTTCAAACCAAGGGCGGTCATTTCCTTTTTCGCTTGGGCTTGGGTCATTTTGTGCAGGCGCTTGATGGGCACGGCGTCATCTTCGGCGCGGTATTCCACCAGCGCGATGCGCCCGCCCGGCTTTAGGGCACGGACCATCGCCTCACCCATTTCGCGCGGGAAGTTGAACTCGTGGTATGCATCGACCATCAAAATAAGATCAATCGCGTTCTCGGGCAGCTTTGGATCGCGCTCAGTGCCCAAGACACCCACAACATTTTTGACTTGCCCGGCGGATTTGCGCTGTTCAATGATGTCGAGCATTTCTTGCTGGATATCGACCGCGAATACTTTTCCGGCGGGAACCTTGGCCGCCAGCCGGAAACTAAAATAGCCCGTGCCAGCACCGATATCAGCAACCGCATCGGTGGGTTTCAGAGCTAGGTTTTTGATCAATACTTCAGTGCCCTCTTCTTCTGCCCGCTCAGAGCGCTCTAACCAAGATACGCCCTGGTGGCCCATTACCTGGGCAATCTCGCGGCCCATGTAGACTTTGCCGATTCCATCCGAAGACGGCGCGATTGATGTATACACATCTGCTGCATATGCCGCGCCAGACCATCCGGCGATAAGACTGAGCGCGATAAAATAGCGACGGAGTAAAGGCATGGCGGACCTCATGTAAAAATAGTGCCCCAGCGCACGCGGTTTGCCCCTCGGCAATTTTGCGCAAAGGCTAGCTATGTGTTGGAGCATCGCTTTTGCCGAAAACCGGAAGGCCACTTTCCCGCCTTCGCCATGGCTTCGGCGGGTCTCGATACCAGTCCGCCGCAGCTGCACAGCAGCGAAGGGGGATCGGCGCGATGCTTTAAACCTAAAACTACATTTTTGGCAGTTCAATGAATTCAGTTTCTGATGGCGGTAATTTAAACCGGCCTGTTTTAGGAAATGACTTTTTGATCGCCTCTTCCCAAGCATCGCGCGCTGATTGAAGCTTGGCTTCATCGCTGGCAACGAAGTTCCACCACAGCAGGCGTGGGCCGTCCAAAGGTGCGCCGCCCAGAATCATCACACGTGAGCTGTCGATCGAATGCAGCGTGACGGCGACATCAGGTAAAAAGACCGCCAAGGTTCCAGCGCCGATGACCTGGCCGGAAATTTCCACCGACCCTTGCACAACGTAAATGGCGCGCTCAGCATGTTCGGGCGGAATCTCAAACGTTGCGCGGGCTGCCAAAATAGCATCGGCGTAGACCATCTCACTCAACACTTTGACCGGCGACTTCAGGCCAAATCCGGTGCCCAAGATCAGTCGCAAATTCATATCGCCGCGGTTGATCATCGGCAGTTTAGAGGCCGGGGTATGGGTAAAGCTCGGTTTGATATTTTCATGCTTCAGCGGCAGACCAAGCCACAGCTGAATGCCATGAAGGGTTGAGCCCGCCCGGCGCACTTCATTGCGCGTGCGTTCGGAATGAACAATGCCAGCGCCGGCCAGCATCCAATTCACGTCCCCCGGACAGATGGCCTTTTCCGTACCCAAACTATCGCGGTGCAAAATCTCGCCTTCGAATAAATACGTCACCGTCGCCAAACCAACGTGAGGGTGCGGGCGCACGTCTAAGCCTTTGCCCGGCGGAAATTTGGCGGGGCCCATATGATCAAAAAACACGAATGGCCCGACGCTGCGTTGCTTTACGTTAGGTAAGGCGCGGGCCACTTCAAACCCCCCGATCAGGTCACGACGGCGGGGAATGATGGTTTTGGAAACGGGGCTAAACACGGGGGAATGACTTTGAACCAGGATACAGGAGATGAGTGTTTATCGTTTAAAGTTTACTTCAATGTAAATGCCGTTCGGGTCAAACATCGACATCGTCCGCAGTTTGATCGGCGGGCCGCCATTAAAACCGGGCACCTCCCAATCGGTCGGAGGTGCCACTATGGTCGCCCCTTTTTCTGTGGCGCGCCGGTAGATGCCATCGACATCTTTGGTTTCAAACACCAATAAGGGATCCCCCATTTGCACCTGGGTGCGGCCTTTTTTCACGCCTGCATCGAACGGGGGGTCGAGGTATTGCATCAGGCCCAACATCCCAATCATCGGGTCATCGGCCTTCATCAGAATCAGGTGACATGGCGCCCACGGTGGGGCAGCGGGCGGGAACGACGCATGGACGGCCACTTTGCTGTCGTACCACTTGGTCATGCCGAAAACGTGAGCATAGAAGCCAGCCGCTTCTTCAGCATTGGGCACCAGAAATGTTGTTCGTTTGAAAATTGCCTCTGACATTTTTTTTCCTTGGGCCAATCTTAGTTTGGCTTTTTTAGAATTTCATTCAGCTCGATTTTAATGCCGTTCGGATCACGCAAAAACATCTGCTTGGCGGCACCCGTGCGCGATAATTTGGGTGGGTTGAGCACGGTGTAGCCCCCCGCCAGCGCGCGCTTATAGATGTCATCGATGTTTGAAACAACGTGCACCAGTATAATATCGTTGTATGCGTTATCGCGCCCCGTGGGGCGTTGCAGGGTCGGCAGTGTTTTACTTTCCACACCCATAACGGCCACGAAAGCGCCGTCGCGCGATTTCATATAGCTCATGCTGAGTACAGCATCGGCCGGCAAACCCAGCGGGTGATCTGGCGGAAGTGTGATATCGGTGGCGGCGGGCTCTTCTGTATAGCCCAGCACATCGCGGTAAAACTTCACCGTGGCAGGCCGGTCTTTGACCATCACGGCGGCACGCTGCAACGTCGCAAAAGAGGCAGGCTCCTCGGCTGCCGCAGATGTTGCGACCAATAGTGCAGCGCTCAATATCAGTTTCAGCATGATGCTCGGCCCC
>JANLSL010000027.1:0-2713 GCA_031362385.1 Alphaproteobacteria bacterium
TACTCCTCTATGGCATTCTTCGATCCGGAAGGCTTCTTTTATGAAACCTATTTTCGCTATAACCGTCCAAATCCAGAAAAATTTTTGATCCGCCGTACGACCCAGATTGTGCGCGACGCTGATCAGGCAATCAATTTCCTGAGCACAACAATGGGTATGCCCAAAATCCAGGACTCGACCATGGTCATCGAGGGGATGTTGGCTGCGGGCAAGGCAGGAGATACGGTTCGTTTCGCCATCTGTAAGTGCCAGCACGACTACATTGGGATGGCCGCTGGGTTGCAGTTCATCAAAGACCCGCTGCCTGACCCGGGCCAAGCCACCTGGAACTATGGCATTGGCCGCGCGCTTTTTGTCGCAAGCACTGATGATGCCAATGCTTTGTTTGCAAACATTAAGGCCAGTGGCGTCAAAGTAACCCGCGAGCCTTTTGACCGCGCCGTACCCAAAACTGGCGGTGCAGGTGAAACCAAAATGCGCTCACTGGGGTTTCACGATCCCGACGGAATGGTGTGGGAAGTCAATCAGCGTCTTTAATTAATTACGTGCTCTCGCTGTCGGGCTTGATGGGGCCTTGCGGATTGCGAATAAACAGGGTCAGTGCTGCCGCAGTTGCCGTCAGTGCGCCTGCCGCAAACAGGGGGCCCTCGAACCCAAATTTGGTGGAGAGCGTCCCAAGAACAAGTGCTCCAATGGCGGGCCCCGCACGGGTGATGGTGTACCAGACACTCAACGATCTTCCCCGCATGGCATCGTCGACAACGGTTTGCGCCAATGATTGCGATCCCACGCCGACCATCACACCAAAAAATGCCGAGATCATCAGCACACCAATCGCCACAAAATAAAGATCGGCATCCATCAGTGAGAACACGGCCTGGCAAATACCACTCATCACCATTGCGCCAATCACAACGCGGCTGAGGCCATCTGCGGTGGGGCGCTGCGCAAGAATAAGCCCGCCCAGAATTGCTCCCACCCCTTGCGCTGCCGTCAGTGCGGCCAAGCCCGCAGCTCCGCGATTAAAGACGTGATCGGCGATGCCTGCCATCAAGTCCCCGAGGGGCCATGTCAACGTGCTGGCAATGCCGACGGTGGGGATAAACCATCCCAACAATGGGTGCTTTAAGGTGTAGCGCCAGCCCGCCGCCATGTCGTTAAACATACCCGCCCATGTGCCACCACGACTGATCGCGATGCCGTGCGCCGGTAACTTGAGCGACAACAATGCGCTGATCACACCAACGTAGCTGACGGCGTTTAACGCAAAGCTCCAGCCCACACCAACTGATGTAATAATAACGCCGCCCACGGCAGGCCCCAGTATGCGCGCCGTGTTGAAAATAAGTGAGGTAATCGCGATGGCGTTGCCCACGCGCTCACGCGGCAGCATCATTGGCACCAGCACCAGCCGTGCCGTTTGAATCAAGGGCTGCACCACGCCTGCAAATAATTGCAGAACAAATATCAGGAGTGGTGTGATGTGGCCTGAAATTGTTAAGGCCGCTAATGTTGCAGCCTGCAATAGCGCAAAGGCTTGCCCAAAGATGGCAATCTTGCGGCGGTCGAAGCGATCAGCGATCACGCCGGTGATCGGAGCCAGCACAATGACGGGAATAAACTCGGCCATGGCCACCGCGCCCAGCCAAGCACCTGACTTGGTGAGCTGCCACGTCAGGTAGCCGACCGCCATGCGCTGGACCCAAGTACCCAACAATGACACGGCGTTTCCGGATGTGAAAATGCGGAAATTCCGGTTGGACAAGGTTTCGCGAACTGCGGAGAAATCGATGTCAAAGCGCGCCATGGGCCGGTTATAGCCCAGGCTTTATTTTTCGCCTCGTACAATTATAAAAGGATTCGGTGTGCGGGCAGCTTACGCCCCCGGCGCCTTAATAATGCCGCGCGCGAGCATGTCTTCAATCACGCGGGCCTTGATGGGGTCAAAGTCTTTCGCAGTCTGTAAGGGTGCCTTCGCCAACCCATCCACCGGAAAAAATTTCGCGCTGTCGTATGCAAGCTTGTGCACCGGCACTTGGAGTTCTGACAGCCAGTTTTGTGAATTGGGTGTAGTGCGCGCCTTGCGCAGAGCATCAATATCAAGTGTGGCGGTAATAAAACCTTCCGCACCGCTGGTTGCGGTCGCGAGTGGTTTGCCAGTGTAATCAATAATCTCTGAGGGAATGCGAGGCTCGGGCGGCGCATTTTCATCAGCACCAACCGGCCCTAAGTTCGAAAGCATCACGTAAGCGATGTTTTCATAAGCCCGCACCCGGCGAATTTGGCTACGAATATCAGGCGGTTGTACACCTTGCGGTGCCGGTGAAGCTGTGGGGTTCAGCAACACCTCCGCGCCATTAAAAACCATACTGCGCACCATCTCGGGCCAGTTTACATCAAGGGCAACCACCGAGGCCAAGCGCCCAATTTCAGTGTCGGCCACCGGGAAAACCGATTCTGGGCCCATCTTCTCGAGCCATTCGGTCCACACATCGCTGGGCCGGGTTTTGGTGGTCAGGTCATAGAGCTTGCGATAGTTCAGCACCACATCACCGGTGGGCCCAATGATCACACCGGATAAAAAATACCGATCTGGAAAAGCAGGAATTACTTCGGTGGTGTTGAATCCGACAAACGCTTTGGCCTTTTGCGCGGCCTTGGCGATGCGATCAGTTTCTTTGCCAGGGACACGCAGCGATGCTGCGATCCAGTC
>JANLSL010000536.1:0-2306 GCA_031362385.1 Alphaproteobacteria bacterium
ATCAAGCAGCCCGAGCTCAGGAATAACAGATCGATAATAATCAGCAATCTCTTGGCGACGCGCGACGAACTGGTTCAATTTCTTAAGCTGACTCAATCCCAAAGCGCATTGCAGATCGGTAATGCGATAATTCAGCCCCAAGTCGATCATCTCGCTGTACCAGCCAGCGACCTCGCCCGTCGCCGGGTTGGCAGCCCCAGATTCAGTGTCCATTGCTGCTGAACTTATTGTGATTCCATCGCGGCCAGGTTTAATGCCGTGGCTGCGTAAAAGCCGCATCCGTTCAGCGAATTGTTGGTTATCCGTCGTGATCAATCCACCCTCACCAGTGGTAATGGATTTGACGGGGTGGAAAGAAAAACACGTCATATGGGACAGCGTGCCCACGGGTTTGCCGTTGTAGCTGCTACCCAGCGAATGGGCAGCATCTGTGACCACCGTCAACCCATGCCGTTCGGCGATCGCATTAATTTCGTAGATCGCACATGGGACACCTGCAAAATCGACTGGTGCGATAATTTTGGTGCGCTTGTTGATGGCGCGCTGGAGCAGTTCGGGGTTAAGGCATAACGTATCAGGGTCGATGTCAACAAACTTTACTTCTGCTCCGCAGAGCCGGGCTGCATTTGCGGAAGCCGCAAATGTGATCGGGGAGGTAATGAGCTCATCCCCAGGCCCCAGCCCGGCCGCAAGGTAGGCGAGATGAAGTGCCGCAGTTCCAGAAGAAACCGCCACTGCGTGCTGCGCGCCGGTGGTTTGACAAAAAGCGCGCTCGAATGCTTCGACAGCGGGCCCTTGCGTAATCAGAGCGCTTTTGAGAACTTCGACGACTGCTGCAATATCGTTCTCATCAATCCATTGGCGACCATATGGCAGTAGAGGTGGAGGTGCGTCGCTTGTGCTCATGGAACAAATTTTCCTAGGTGCTGAACTTCAAAGCCGATGAAGCACAATACTGGCTAGAACGGAGATTCAACATGACTCATCTGAACTCAACAAGACAATGACTTTTCGGCAACCTGCGAATCAAAATTTTGCCCTCGACCACAGGGCGCATCGGGATTATTTACGCGCAACGAGAAAGTGCATGCTTTATACCTTGAGGTAAGCCAGTTAAACTTGGATTTCTTCCCAAAGTGGATCTGAGATTGGGCGAGGCCAGGTTAAAATATTTCAGATTTAAGCAGTTTTAATTGCGAACAAATAGGACTCAGCGCCTCGATGCATTTAGCAATAGATTCCTTGACCGATCAGGAAATTTCTGCGAGTCCGAATGATCTGACGGCAATTAAGCAAATTGCTGAGCAGTATGGCTTTTGCCTTGTGAAATCTGCCTTCACCAAAAGCCAAATGCAAAGTCTCTACGAGAATATGCTAAATACCCAAAATGACTTTGAGGGGCATGATCTGCCAGACTTGCTCAGTTGTCCGCGTCTCCGATCATTGCTGAGAGATGACCGTATTATCGGTCCAGCGCGGATGCTTTTGGGCGATAAGCTTGTGTACTATGCAGAAACTGCAATTAGTTTTGAGGAAAAAATTGGCCCCCTGACGTTGAATCCCTACAGGCCATTGCATCGGGATGCTTTCGGCACCCCCAAGGGTTTGGATCATCCGTGGCGACCAGACCCACACAAACCAGAAGCTCTTTATCCGAGTTATCGTTTTGCGATCTATCTTCAAGATTATCGTGAGTATAGCGGCGGCTTAAAAGTTATTCCTCGCAGCCATATTGTGGATAAGGACTATCTTGCACAAAATTTGCTCCGAAAATATTGGCAACCCATATCCAAAAGGATGATGGTAAAATGCTTTGAAAGAGATTTTCCTCTTTTCAATGTTCCCAGTCAGCCCGGCGATCTTGTTATTTGGAATCTGAATACTTTTCATGCGGCGGGTGCCGTCAGGCTAAAACTTGATCGTCGCATCGCGCTCATGCCCGAGACCGAAAGTCAGCTTTTGTCAGATCATGCCGACGTTGTTTGCGATCAACCAGGACCGCGCAACGCGATTTTTTTCGACTATGGCGCGCCGGCTCAAGAAACTGATCTCTACTTGAAATCGCGGGCGATATCTCGAAATCAGGCGTATCTGAGACTCGATCACTCAGCAGAATCTACAATGATAAAACCCCTTCATGACTATTGGGTCTATGACGATCCTGCTCAGGCGGCTGAGATGCAAGCGCTCGGGGTTCAGTTAAGATTCGATAATCTAATTGTTTCGTTGTCATTTTTTCTCATTGAACAGCTTGCTCTCCACAAGGGCGATTTTAATTGCTTATTTTCACCTGAAATAAGCCCTTA
>JANLSL010000089.1:0-4299 GCA_031362385.1 Alphaproteobacteria bacterium
ACGACGACATCAGCCACAAACTGACCATTGATCATGCGACCCGACACGAACACACGCCCACCATCTTTAACCGGTGCGATGATGGTTTCTTTGCTCATGGGTACGGTCAATCCGCCGACCATGATACTCGCCGCAGATACATTCTGTGCACGACCGCGCACGATCACGCGGCCATCATCGGGCTGCTGGTCAATGCGTGTGGCGACAACAATGCCATCGGCCTGACGCAAGCCTGAGACGCTGACCATATCGCCAGCGGTGAGCGTCTTGAACGACTCGATAGCGGCCTTGTCGCCGGAAAGATTGGCGCGGACTATTTGTCCCAACACGGTCAGCGTTTGTTTGTCGTGGTCGATGCTTTCAATCGGCCCGGTCACGGCGTGCTGCATTTCGAGCGTATCAAGATAAAGCTTGTTGCCCTTCATACGCGCCGTGCCCTGCACGACGTGGCCGATTTTCAATTCTTCCAGAGCAGCAGGGCGACCATCGGTTTCAACCGCAGTGCCGCGATCGTATTCGAGCTCGAGGCCGTTGACGATGATCGAGCCGAACCCTGAGATGGTTCCAATAATTCCAGTGCCACCGATGCCGTCGCCTTGCTTGTTCTGGGCGAGGATGGATTGGCTGGCGATGCCTGTGCCGCCCAGACCATCGCCGTTCTTAGGGTCAAGGTGGGCCGATTGTTGCGGGGCGGTGGCGCACGCTGACAAAAACCCAAGCGTCAGGCTTGCGACAATCGCGCGCGCTAATGCTGTGGAAGATTTGCCAATGCGTTGAATCATTTAACCGAATCACCCCCGTCGGGCCCATTTAAGGTGGTAGGACCATCGAACAAATACAAGCCAAAATTGAGGCGACGGCTTGCTTCGGCCTTGCCCTTGTCTTGGTCAGCCAGATCTAGGGCCAAACGATTAACGGCCAACAAAGACTGCATTCCTAACCGTTCTGCCGTTTCGGTCACTACTTTGGCCGATTCTGGGGTTAATCCAGTATAATGAACGCTTCGTTCCAGGGCCGGGTTGCCAAGGCCCAGCAGGTTGTTGCTGGCTGCGGCCAAGTGGTCGTGGACGTTGCGGCCCAGATAGAAGGCTTTTTCGTCAAAGCCTTTTTCCGGCACAAAGGCGCTCCGATTCAAGACGACTCGGTCTTGGGCATCGAGTCGGGCTACACCCAGGCGCACCCACTCATCCAGCAATGCACGGGGGCGGATATCCTTAGATACGCTTTCGACCAGGCCATCAAAGGACGGGCCACCGGGCGACTCGGGCTGGCGTGGCAGGGGGCGGGGCTGGCCCTGGGCATCGATACTGGCCGCTGTGCTGACCCAGCGCGCCACAACCATAGGGCCTAAGCCAATCGAACGTGGGGCCACAAACTCCTCAGCTTGCAAGCTGCGCAGGCGTTTAACGTCTTTGCGATGCACACCCGTCAGTACGCTGATTCGGCTGTCGGTCTGTTTTTTGCCCGCGGTCGGGAAATCCTGATCAGCGACACTGACAAAGACTTCTTTCAGCACGTCGATGAGTGCCGGCAAGCCAATACCTTTAGCGATCAGCAGCCGCACCAAAGGCCGCAACAGCCGTTTAATGGCTGAAATGAGGGCTTTTGGCGGAGTTGGGAGGCTTGCTTCAGCCAAGGCGCAGGCCTTCGAATATGAGTGCGGTAAGGTTCATGGAGTGTGTTCTAGCATATCGTGGGAATAGTTCCCATAATTATATTGACACGGCAGAATATACCGGTATTATCAGTTCATTCTTGGGAAATAATCCCACGTAAACCAGGAGTGTAGCACCCTAGTGCAATAGCCAACCCAGACCGTGTTCAGGAAAACTAAGTGACCAAGGCCTTACCCGTCACAGTCCACACCCCAGCCCTACCCCCCGTGACGTAAGGCTTTTTCTTCCCCCGCTTGTTGCGATCCCCAACGGTGATCCGGCAGCGGGGGAAGTACTTTCCCCAAACTGTAAGGCCCAAGAGATCTGAGGTCAGAGTCGAGAAATCCAAGTTGATGTATACCCGTCGCGCCAATGCGGACCACTCTTCGACTCTGACCCCAGACCTTCGCGCATAACGCTCACACCTTCAGACGTTTTAAATCGCGAATCAAAAAACGCCCCGCATGGAGTGCGTTAGAAATATCGCGTTCCATCGGCCATGGCTCGCCAGTGATGTGGCATGCCAGCATCTCTGCGGCCAAAGGTGCTGCGACCAGCCCGCGCGACCCTAATCCGGCCAACACATAAAGCCCTGGTTGATAAGCGGCACGTGGGTAGCGCGTCCAGGCATGGCCATGACGCAGCTCAGCAAAGTCGCGTAAGTACGCAGCTTGATCTGGGACTGGCCCCGCAACGGGTAAATGATCGGGCGTGGTGCAGCGAATGGCTGCGCGCCCTTCGCCAATGTCGGGCGGCAAGAATTGCGCAAAAGCTGGAAGTGCTGTGGCTAATTCTTCGTAGTTGCGGCTGTGATCATCATCGCTGACGGCTTGCGGCGCGAAAGCATCTTCGGTCCAGTCGAAGGTGGCGCCTAAGCAATGAAGCCCTTTATGGGCGGGTGTGAGGTAGCCGCCATACCCCAGCACTGTGCGCAGCTTGGCACTTGGTCCTGCGCACCTCAAAAAACTTACCTGCCCGCGTCTGGCGGCCAAAGGCAGCCATGCTAACTCAGGCGCGTTGGTTGTGTTCATCGCGTTGGCGAATACCACCGCGTCGGCCATCGCAATTGTCTGGCCCTGATTGTCCATGACCTCCCACAAGCCACCGGTGCGCCGAATGCTTGAGACGGTGGTTTCCAACACAACGCGCGAGCCTTGCGCCAGTGCTGCGCAAAACTGCTGGGGGTTCAGCCATCCGCCGTGCGGAAAATAAAGCGCGCTGTGTGGCACCGCACAGCCTGCAATGTCAGAGGCCTCTTTGGCGCTCACATGAAACAATAACGGTTCTGGCAACGCGCCGGAATCAGCAATCGCACGCAGCCGATCATCATCCCCGCTGACAGCAAGCTGCAATACACCGCAGCGATCACGTGACAAGGCTACGCCAGCATCGGAAAATTCTTCCAGAAGATCCAAAGTCGTTCGCCACGCCGTAGCATAAAACCTGCCGTCGAGACTGGGTGAGGCGGTTAAGCGCGGCATCAAAACGCCCACACTATTGCCCGAGGCTTCATCAGCGATGGCAGCATTTCGATCAACCAGGGTTGTCTGCCAGCCACGCCGCTTGAGGGCGTGTGCCGTTGACGTTCCTGCTAATCCTGCGCCCACAATCACGGCATGGCCGCTCTTGCCATGGCTGATGGGGGCGCGGGCAAACCACGGTGCTAATGCATCGTCACTCGAATCTCGTCCGCGAAATACTGCGCGCGTCATCTCGGCCTTCTGACCAAAGCCAGGGCTTTTCACAACATCAAAACCAACCGCCGAAAGCCCTCGGCGCACCTCGCCAGCACTGGTGTAGGTCGCCAGTTTTGCGCCGGGTTTTGAAAGACGCGCGACTTGCGCAAAGACGTCGGCGCGCCACATCTCGGGGTTCTTGTCGGGCGCAAAGCCATCCAAGAACCAGGCGTCAACATGGGCCTCTAGAGCACCCAACATAACCTGCACATCGCCAAACAGCAGGGTGAGCACCACTTTGCCACCCTCGAGAATCAAGCGCTGAAAGCCCGGCTGTGGATGCAGATAGACGCGCAATAAATTTTGCGCCACGTGGCGCAGTTCGGGCCACTGCTCGACGCACTCGCGCAATTCCGTATGACTAAGCGGGTAACCCTCGACCGCAATGTAGTGCAATCGCCCCTGAGCTTGCGGACGCCGCCGCCATAAATTGTAGGTGGCTAAAAAATTAAGGCCCGTGCCGAAGCCGGTTTCGGCAATCACAAAACTACCTGGCCTTTGCCACGCTTGCGCGAGCCCGCACCCCTCGACAAAAACATGATGTACTTCTGCCAATCCGCCGTCGCGGCTGCGGTAAATGTCACCAAAGCGACTGGAATACGGCTGCCGATGAGGCAGCCACGTGAGTTCTGATGATGGCAGGGCATATTTCATGATGATTGTTGCTTGTCTCACCACAATGTTGCCGCACTATAACAACAATTTCAGACGGTTGGCGTGGGTGGGTGCTTAACCTCGATCCAGGGACAGTCTACGTTGACCTGTAGAGTTGCAAGGCAGGGGACAGGTAAATACGTGAGTGCGGGCAAAATCAGCGGCATTGTGAGCGTGGTGTGGACGCTTTTGGTGCTATGCGCCGCTGCACTTCCCACACTGGCGCAAACGCTGCCCACGCGGGCCTTTGCCAG
>JANLSL010000139.1:0-4058 GCA_031362385.1 Alphaproteobacteria bacterium
GTATTCCATCAGCACAAAGTTAGCCACATAAACTGGCACTGTCATTCCAGCCACAAATGGGTGCTGTGCGCGCAGACCGGTATCGTGACCTTTTTTCTCAGCGGCTTCGATTGTTGCGGTTGATGTCCCAGCGCTGGCACATGCAGCAATAAAATCAGCCAAGCCCTTGTCTTTGACAGCCAGCGTTACCGCCAAAGGATGTTGTGGCGATATCGCGCAAAATGAAGCACCAAATAATGTATCAGGCCGGGTTGTAAAAACTTCCAACTTTTCGCCGCGCTCATGGCCGTCTTTGTTCACCAACGGCCAAAACACACGCGCCCCCTCAGAGCGCCCAATCCAATTGGTCTGCATCAAGCGTACTTTGTCGGGCCAGCGCGTCAGGCCTTCAAGTGCTGCCAACAAATCCTCAGAGAACGCGGTGATCTTCAAGTTCCATTGGTTCAGTTTGCGTTGCTCAACCGGCGCCCCTGACCGCCAACCCTTGCCATCAATCACTTGTTCATTGGCCAAGACCGTGTGCTCAACCGGGTCCCAGTTCACCCATGATTCTTTGCGGTAAGCCAAGCCCGCTTTCACAAAGTCCAAAAACATTTTCTGTTCGTGTTTATAGTACGCGGGCTCGCAGGTTGAGATCTCGCGCTCCCAATCCAGCGACAGGCCCAAGGGCATAAACTGCCCGCGCATGACATTGATATTTTCGCGGGTCCATTTGCCCGGATGGATGCCACGTTCAAGTGCTGCATTCTCGGCCGGCAATCCAAATGAATCCCAGCCCATGGGATGCAAGATATTAAAGCCTTGCGCCTTCTTGAAACGCGCCACCACATCGCCCAGCGTGTAGTTACGCACGTGGCCCATGTGAATGCGCCCCGATGGATAGGGGAACATTTCCAACACATAGTATTTTGGTTTCTTGGAATTCGTCTCGGCTTTGAAGCTGCCGCGCGTCGCCCAAATTTTTTGCCACTTCGCTTCGATATCGCGAACGTTGTAGCGCTCTTCTACTGCCGCCATTTAACTTCCGCCGAGAAAAGAAACCCGCGCGAGAGGTGCGCGGCGCTCAAGCCCTATTTGTTTTCTGCAACGGCTTGAAGTCGAATTTGACGCGCGCGTGACAAAACAGCGTTTTCAAATTCCGTGGCCACTTCAGCACCCACCGGCGCGTCAGACCAGCGCCCCTGCACATCTTGCGTTTGCCGGAAGACCGAGACCTTCAACCCATCAGCCCGCAGCGTGCGACCAAGAATGTAAACATTCACCTTAAAGCGTTCGTCGGGGGTTTCGGGTGGTGCGTACCACTCAGAAATAATAACGCCACCAAAAGGGTCGGCTGAGGCCAGTGGCATGAAGGCAATGGTGTCGAGTGATGCGCGCCAGAGGAAAGCGTTGACGGCCACAGCACCCGCAGCTGTTTCTTTATCGCTGCCAAAAAAGTTGATGCCCGAACCGCTTTTCTCAACCGCGGCTTGGCCCTGGTACTGAGGTGCAGTCTGATACGTATCGCGCTCCGGTTTGTCGCCACCGCAACCGGCAAGCGCTAACGCCAAAATGCCTATCCAAATGGATTTACGAATCGTCGAACCGCGCATCGGTGAACTCATTGTCTGCGTCTTGTCCTTAAAGGGTGGCAGGCCAGCAAAACCTGCCGCAATAGGCCGGCTGTTATAGCTAAGCCCCTCGCCCTTGCGAAGCCCTGTTAAGCCACTGGGGCGCAAGTCTTTTTCAATTGTGGCGGCCGGGCCTGGAGGGGCTTGAATCCAACCCCTTTCATCAAACCGTCACGGAACCGTCACCAAAACCGTCACATACGGTTCCTATGGTGCGCCGCGAATATAGGGGTGTTGGCAAGGCCTTGGGCTGCCAGCCGACGGTTAAACGAAATAAACGAGGGAGTTTACGATGAACAAGTTAATTGCCATGACGGCCGGGCTATTGGCCACGACAGCGCTGGTTTCTGCCCCAGCCCTGGCGGCAGATAACGCCGATTTATCCAAGCAGGTCCAAGCTTTACAACAACAACTGCGCACCATTCAGCAGCAATTAGATGCGACTAAAGCCAATGATGCCGCCGTGCGCGAAGCGATTGCTAAAGAAACCGCGGCGCGCGAAGAAGCCGAAAAAGCAGCTCGTGAAGCGGCCATGGAAGCTGGCGGAACCACGGTGTTCTCAAATGGGAAGCAGCGCGTGATCCCAGCTCAAAACCCCAAAGTTGTCCAATCAGGCACCAATCGCTTTAGTATGTCGAGCGCTGATAACGCCTGGACGATTGCCCCCACCGGTCGCTTGCACTTTGATTTTGGTGGTTATCTCAACCAAAAGCCTCAAGGCACCACGGGCCCCGGAACAGTGGCTGGCGGCAAGCTGACGGGCGGGATTAACGTCCGCCGCGCGCGCCTTGGCGTTTCGATTAAAGCCAACAACGACTTTACTGCTTCGCTGATCCTTGATGCGGGTGGCGCCACTGACGGTGCTGCAACCATCAACCAAGCGCAAATTGGCTACACTGGTATCCGCAACACAATTTTAGAGGCCGGGTATTTCCCGTCCTATTTCACGCTGGATGAAACCACCAGCTCAAACGATATCATGTTCATCGAGCGCAGCTCGCCTGCCAACATTGCCGCAGCCTTCAACGCGGCTGACCCGCGCGGGCAAATCGGCTTCCGCACCTGGGAGCCACGCTACTGGGTGGGCGCTTACCTCACCAGTTCAGCCCCCAACACCACTCACGCTTTGACGCGCCGCCAACTGGGCGCCTACGAACGGGCAACATATCAGATTTATGATCAGGGCTTGCAAAGCCTGCACATTGGGGTTGGGGCAGCGCAAGTTTTTGATGTCCCTAACTCTGGGCCAGGCACTGCACCAACCTATACAATGAGTGATCGCGCTGAGTTCCGCGTCGACCCCACCGTCATCCTGAACACGGGCGCACTTGGCACGATAGCTAACCCCGTCACCGGTGTTCAGGTTTACACCGTTGAAACCGCCGCGGCTTTGGGAAGCTTCTTCTATCAAGGCGAATACTTCAAATATAACGTCGAACGTCGCGGCAAGACCAATGCGAAGTTTGATGGTGGCTACATTCAAGCCAGCTACACCATCGGTGGGCGTCGGGCATACACCCAGAACTGTGGTTGCTACGGTGGCGTAAACCCCGTCGTGCCGTTCTCACCCGCCAAGGGCGAAATGGGCGCGGTTGAGTTTGCCGCGCGCGTCAGCATGGTGGACCTGGTTGACCAGTTTGACCCCACTCAACTTTCGAACGCCGTCGCCAACTTTAACGGTGTCAACGGCGGCAAGCAGACCAACTACACGCTGGGCGTAAACTGGTATTGGAATTCCAACATGTTGTGGAAGTTTAACTACATCCACACCGATTTTGATAAGTCGAATGCCCGCACCGCTGCAATCGTGACCCCGATCCCGGCGGGTCTGAAAATCGATGCTGTTGGCGCTCGCTTCCAGGTCATGTTCTAGACCGACACAGACCCCTCAAGCCCTGCACCGTTTCCCCAATTCGCCCGGGCAGGGCTCCCTCAAAAGGGGCGGCTTAATACAGCCGCCCCTTTCTCTTTGGGGAAATCTTAGCTGGTTTTGATTTTGCGCTAGCCCCGTGCCATATGCTCAACCATGCTTTGAGCGGCGGGTTGAAAAATGCGGCTTTATCATCAGTTTGTGGGTGTTGCGTTGGGGGCTACAACCGTCGTGCTGGGCTTGGCCGCACATGCAAGTGAACCGCCGACCGTGGAAGTAAGTGGGCGCGCGCGCGCTTTTGTTTTCGTCCGCGATCAAGACCGCCTGCCCGCCGACACCCTGAAATCCGCAAACGCATTTGCCAATGCAGCGGCGTATTTTGACTCTGCGAAAACGCTCGATAATGGCATCCGGTTGAGCGGCGTGTTGGAACTCAACAGTTACGCCCAAAACCTCATCTCACGCGGAACACAAAATAAATTCGGCGCTGATCGAATTTATGTTGATGCGGTGACGGCAGTTGGAAAATTCCGTGTTGGAAAACGCGAGGGTGTCAACAGCAGCATTATTGAAGACGC
>JANLSL010000178.1:0-4136 GCA_031362385.1 Alphaproteobacteria bacterium
ACTTGCGGAACTGCCGCTCGGAGACGTTGCCGTAATAGCCTTTGAGTTTCTGCTTGGCCATCAACTGCACGCCGTAGTCTGATGGCTTCTTGCGGCGTTGGCCGTGTTGGCCGGGGCCGTACTCGCGTTTGTTGATGGGGCTTTTGGCCCGACCCCACATATTGACCTGCATACGCCGGTCAATTTTAAACTTACTCTCTGCACGTTTGGTCATAGGTCATCCTGTTACTTCTTGGTTGTCTGGGGTGGACTCACGCGCGAAATTGGTTTTAAGGCCAATGTTGCCGTGGCCGTGGTGACGAAAATCAGACCGGACGTTGCCGATCTCCTTCATTACCCGCTAACCCAGCGATAAGGCGGCGGATCATAGGGCCGAACCGGGCGAAGTCAATTGCTGCCTTTGGCCATTTTTAGTCGTTCTTTCAATGGCTTAGGTGCGGTCGTCGCCTTCACGCCGGGCTGGCGGACGGGCCGGTCATCGCGCCTGCCATAGCGCAGTTCTTTAATAATGCCATGAAAAGTGCGCACTTCCTGTTCGGTCAACTCAGCGCGTTCCAACATATTGCGAATGTTAATGACCATCAGCTCGTGTTTTTCAGGGTCGCGCAAAAAGCCGCATTCCATCAGCTCGCGCTCAAGGTGCACAAACAGTTCCATCACTTTGTCTTTGGTGGCGGGCTGGGTGCGATTGAACGCCATGGTGGCTTGCGGCCCGTCATAGCCCGCCTGAAACCATTCGTAACTTACCACCAGCACCGCCTGCGCCAAGTTCAGCGAGCTATGTTCCGGGTTCATGGGAATTTCGACAATCGCATCACACAAGCCAACTTCTTCGCTGGTCAGGCCGTGACGCTCGCGCCCAAACAAAATGCCCAGCTTCTTGCCCGCCTCGGCATGGCCGCGCATATCTGGGGCCGCACCTTTAGCGGTGAACACAGCCTTGACCATTTCACGACGCCGCGCCGTGGTGGCGTACACGCGCTGCAAATCGGCAATCGCCGCGCCCAGTGTATTGAAACTGCGGGCGCGTTCTAAAATGGGCTCACCGCCCGAGGCCGCGGCCAAGGCCTTTTCGCTCAGCCAATCCACTTTCGGGTCGACCAAGCGCAAATCCGTCAGCCCGCAGTTGCGCATGGCGCGCGAGGTGGTGCCCACGTTCTCGGCCAAGCGTGGCTCGACCAATATAATGCACGGCGAGTTGGCTGCCACTTTGGCAACCAAGCGGCCTTTATCTTGATGAAGCGGTGCGTCGGGGCTGCGGGTCACTTTTACTCAATCGTCTTGATTCACGCTGTTTGACCCATACCCCCTATCGTCATTGCCCGGTTTAACCGGGCAATCCAGGGATCGGCATACGGTCTATGTTTGTCTATAGAATGTTGGGCGTAAGCTGTGAATAAGCAAAGATGGATTCCCCGCCTTCGCGGGGAATGACAGATGAGTTTGTTGCATGACGAGGCTATCATTGCAGAATTGAGGGGGCGAAGATGGTCATCAAGTATCGCAGCGTCTGGCTGACATTTCACCGCTGGGTCGGCATCGTGCTGGGCATCGTCATCGCCGTCTTGGGCGTCTCGGGTTCGATCCTGGTGTTCGAGCACGAGATCGACGCCGCACTAAACCCAACCCTGCTGCGCGTGGCACCCCAAGCCACGCCGCAAAGTTTTGACGCCATCGTGCAGGCCGCCACCGACGCCCATGCGGGTTGGTCGGCCCGCTACCTCCAGCGCGGCAGTGACGACCCCGCTGCGTCCGTCATGGTGATGCTGCGTGATGCAGCCCAAGCCGAGAAGCAGGTGTTTGTGGACCCCTACACCTTGCAGGTGCTGGGCGAACGTTCAGGGCTATCGGCCATCGCGCTGGTGCGCCACATCCACGGCGAACTTCTGATGGGCGAGCCGGTGGGCAGCACTTTTGTTGGTGTGTTCTCGTTTTTATGCGTGGCGTTCTTTGCTGTCGGCGCAGTGTTGTGGTGGCCAGCCAAAGGTGGTTTTCGCCGCGCACTCACGCTGAGCGGTTACACGGCACCCAAACGCATGATGCGCGAGTTACACAACGTGTTCGGCGCATGGCTGCTGGTGTTCTTTATTTTGGCATCGATCACCGTGCCGCCGCTGGTGTGGATGGGCTCGGGCGAAGCGCCGCCGCCGCCCTCAGGCGGGCCGCCGCGCGCTGAACGACCGAGCGGGCCACCACCCGAAGCTGCTGCCCCACCGCAAGCCTTAACGTGGCAAGCCGCCGCCGACTTTGCCGCCCAGGAAGCGCCGGGCCAGTACGTCGGGCTTATTTTGCGCAACGAAGGCCCGCGCGGCATTTACATGGTGCGCTTCTGGCCTAAAGGCGAAACTAGCGTCTCCAAACAAAGCAACATTATCCTGCCATTGACCGGCGGGCGCATCATTCGCGTGCAACGCCCCGCACCCTTCACGCCCGCGTCGATTTATAAAACCGACTTCGCCGCCAACATTCACTCCGGCGCAATCTTGGGCCTGCCAGGCAGACTGGTAATGTTTATCGCCGGATTTGGTTTGCCGGTGCTGTTCGTGACTGGGTTAGTGATGTGGTGGCTGGGGCGGCGGAAGACTGCCTAACCCGTCACGCCGCTCAACCGCTTCAGCACGCGCTCGCGGCCAATCAGCGGCAAGAGTAGTTTTAATTCTGGCCCGTGGGGCAAGCCGGTTAGCGCCATTCGCAGCGGCAGGTAAAGTCCCTTCCCTTTACGGCCTGTGGCGTCTTTCACTTTATCGGTCCACGCCCCCCATGTGTTTTCGTCCCATGGGCCTTCGGGCAGCAACGGCTTGGATTGGTCGATAAACGTAGTGTCTTCAATGCTGGGCGCAGTTGGCGCAAAACAAATCGTCCACCAGCCTGCGGCCTCGGAGAACTTTTTCAAATTCCCGCGCGCAGCAGCCCAGAAAGCTTCACCGTGTTTGTCTAACTCTGCTGCTGGCAAACCCAACGCTTCCAGGCGCGGGCGGGCGACCGCATACGTCAAATCATGCAGCACTTTGGCGTTCAAAAACTCAAGATCATGCGGGTCGAACTTGGGCGTGGCGCGGCCAAAGTGCGAGATATCAAATTCGGAAATCAATTGCGCCATATCAGCGCGCGCCTCAATGGCATCTGATGAACCCAACTTGGCCACCAGGCTGACAATCGACATCGGCTCGATGCCGTTCTCGCGCAGGTCTTGCAACGAGAGTGAGCCCATGCGTTTGGACAGGCCCTTGCCTTGGGCATCGACCAACAACGGCAAATGCCCGAACTGCGGCAACGGAATATGTGATAACGCCTGCCAAATTTGCATTTGAATTGCAGTGTTGGTGACGTGATCTTCACCACGAACTATGTGCGTCATGCCCATCTCATAATCATCAACCACGCTGGGCATGAGATACAGATACGTACCATCAGCGCGCACCAGTACGGGGTCAGACAGATTCTCACCCTGGTACGAACAGCGCCCGCGCACGGCATCGTCCCACGCAATCTCACCCGGGTTGATTTGGAAGCGCCAGTGCGGCGCGCGGCCCTCAGTGTCGCCCGCTTTTTGGTCAATGGGCTTTTGGTCGGCGCGTTTATACAGCGGTGGCTTGCCCGCTTTCAGTTGCAGCTTACGCTTGGTTTCCAACTCATCGGCGGTTTCAGTGCACGCATACAACCGGCCCAGCGCTTTCAACTTCTCAGCCGCAGCAGTGTACGAGGCAATGCGGGCGGATTGAAATTCCTCGGCGTCCCAAGTTAGGCCCAGCCATGTGAGATCACGCTCGATCGCCGCCGTGAACTCGGGCGTGGAGCGTGCGGTGTCGGTGTCGTCGATGCGTAAGACAAACCGTCCGCCATTTTTACGCGCGTACAGCCAGTTGATGACGGCGGGCCGTGCATTGCCAATGTGCAGCAGCCCGGTGGGGCTGGGCGCAAATCTAAACGTGGGGGTCAACTCCGCACTCCGTCATCTTGGAAACCATTGGTGATCGGATAGCGGTAATCACGCCCGAACGCCAGATGCGTGATTTTCACACCCGGTGGTGCTTGACGGCGTTTGTACTCGGCGGTTTTGAGCATTTTATAGACCCGGCGCACGGTAGCCGCATCAAACCCGCGCGCAGCAACTGCGGCTACACCTTCTGCGTCTT
>JANLSL010000190.1:0-4237 GCA_031362385.1 Alphaproteobacteria bacterium
ACAAAGACGCACCTGCCCCAAAACCAAAGATGGCACCGGGCTCTGAGGGCTCGTCAGCGATTATCTTGCTCAGTGATGGGCAGGCCACCAGCGGACCCGACCCCCTCGCCGCCGCACGCCTGGCAGCTGAGCGTGGTGTTCGTGTGTTCACAATCGGCATCGGCACCGACGCAGGAGCGGTCGTCAAGCTTGACGGCGTTTCGGTGCGGGTCAAAATCGACCTCGAGAGCTTGAAAAAAATCGCCGACCTGACATTGGCCCGCACCTTCTTGGCTGCCGATAGCAAAGACCTGACCGAGGTTTATAAAAATTTGAATACACGGCTGATTACCGAAGTGAAGGAAACTGAGATTACCGCCGCATTTATTGCGCTGGCTGCACTGGCCGCGATGCTTGGAGCGGGGCTGTCGATCACTTGGTTTAATCGCGTGCTATAGCGATGACATTCCTCTCCACCGAATTGCTTTTGGTTTTGATCTTAGCGCCCCTGCTGCCGTTGCTTTATGTGTGGGCGCTGCGCCGGAAAAAGAACACCTCATTGCGGTTTACGAACCTTGGCCTGATTAAGGATGCGCTGGGGGGACGTAAAAACTATCGTCGGCATCTGCCGCCAGCATTCGTTTTCTTTGCTTTGGTGGTGATGATGGTTGGGCTAGCGCGGCCCTCGGCGGTTTTAACGCTGCCGTCAGAACGCTCGACCGTGATTCTGGCCATTGATGTGTCAGGCAGCATGCGCGCAGCCGACGTGCCCCCCAACCGCATGACAGTGGCCAAAGCAGCCGCTAAGGCGTTTGTGGAAACGCAGCCGCGTAACACCCGCATTGGGTTAGTGGCGTTCTCAACCTCAGCCATGATCACCCAAGACCCGACATTGATGCGCAGTGATGTGTTGGCTGCCATTGAAGGTTTGCGGCCGCAGCGGTTTACCGCCGTTGGCAGTGGAATTGTGGCCTCGTTGCAGGCCATATTCCCTGACGAAATGCTCGACCTGCCCGAGTTGGGCACGGTGCGTGAAGCGCCGCTGGAACAGCGCAAGCCCCAACCCAAAAAACCCGACGCCGTACCGCCCGGCAGCTTTACGTCTGCAGTTATTGTTCTGCTCAGCGATGGACGCACCAACATGGGCGTTGAACCGCTTGATGCGGCGCGCCTTGCCGCTGACCACGGGGTGCGCATTTTCACCGTCGGCTTTGGCACACCCACGGGCGGCATGGTCGATTTTGGTGGCGGTGGATTTATGCGCACACAGCTTGACGAAGAAACCCTCAAGGCCATCGCTGCCATAACCGGGGCAAAATACTTTCATGCCCAAACTGAAGCCGACTTGAAAAATGTATATGATGCGTTATCGACTCAATTTGTGGCCGAGACCAAGCGCACTGAAGTGTCGGCAGGCTTTGCCGGAGTGGCTTTGGTGTTTTTGTTGATCGCAGCAACGCTTTCGGTGCTGTGGTCGAACCGCCTTACAATTTGACCGCGCCTGCAGAGTTTAAAGCAAGCAAGCTTAGCGCGGTTGGGGTGTTGAGACGCCTTTGGCCTTCACGATGCCACGCATAATAGTGTTGGGCAGATAGGTATTATCCCACTCCTTGCCCGGCGCCTTAGGCGGGTTATTACCAGTGCGCAGGATGATGAGCTGCTGCGAGGGCACGACATACACCACTTGGTTGGCATTGCCATCAAACAGATAAAGATCGTCAGCCAAATACGGCTCGCTATGCAGTGTGGCAGGAACTTTGCGTTCAAGATTTGCCGCCCCGCGACGCTCAATATAGCGCCCTGCGACGTAAACGCCGGCCCCGTAATACGGATTCTCTTTGGTCGATGTGCGCATTTGCTTCACGTAGCCTTCCGGCAGCAAGCGTTTGCCATCCCACACGCCATCCTGCAGCGTTAGCATCGCCAAGCGCAAAATGCTTTCCGCCGGGATCATCAGACAGCAACCTGAATGCGCCATGCCGCCTTGCCGGTTCACCCACACTGTTCCGCCCTGGGCCCCAAGTTTTTGGAAAACTTCAGTGGCGATGAATTCAGCATAGCGACGGCCGGTGGCGCGCTCGATCAGCACCGCCACCATTTCGCTGGTGGCATTGTTGTACTCATAACGGCTGCCGGGTTCGTCCACGACGGGATATTCTTTGACAATGATCTCGTCATGACGCGGATGAAGATACGAGCGGTTGAGAATGTCAGCCGCTTCAGGCGCAAGGGCTTGGGGCAAGAACCCCGTGCGCATATCAAGCAAGTGGCGCACAAGAATTTTTGAGCGGCGTGGGTCGGCCTTCCACTCGGTCACAAAATCGGCCACGGGTTGATCAAGTGATTTGATCTTACCCAGCATGATCGCCCGGCCCACGGCGACGGCTGTGACGGGCTTAGCCAGCGAGCGAGAAATAATTGAGCCTGCGCGGGTGTTGCCTTTGAAATACGATTCAGCCTCCACTTTTCCATTACGCCACACGATGAAGGCATCTGAATTGTTGGCTTCGGCATAGGCGGTGGCGGTTTTTAAGGTGTCATCGGAAATCGTGCGCTCATTGGCACTGGCAACCGTTAAGGGTTTCCAATTTTTCGCACCCGGTACGGGTTCTTGCGGATCATACGACTCAGCGGCGGTATTGCGCTGACCGGCGTTTTGCTGGGCGAAGCGCTTCATATAAAGCGCCTCGTCGGCATCTGAGAACATCAGCTTGCCAGGAAAATATGCGCCAGGCGTTGTCGGCAGCGTACTACTGGTCGATTGAGCATAAGCAAAATCAGTCACGGTCATTGCACAAAGGATGAAAAGCGTACGCCCGGCCAATGTCATCAGGATGTTCCTTCAACTGCACTTTTATTCTTCGTCTTCGCACGATAAGCCAAACTCACTCAACCCTTCCTCAAGATAATCGGCCAGCAATGGCATCGCCATCAGGTAGCGAACGGCGTTGCGGGTGTGTTCATCTCGCGCCGTATCAACCGCTTCGTCCCAATCATCTGCTGTAAAAGTACCGCGCCCGATCCAGGCCAGCGCAATCAACTCAAACCGTTCGTCGTCATTCAGCCCTTCAATAAACTCTTTCAGCTCCTCGAATTCTGGCGAGCCAATTTCGGCGGCTGTGTCTTCCTCAGGCAGTTCGTCTTTAACCACGTCATCTGCCGCGTGATGACCAGGCTCGTCTTGCAACTCGTCCACATCGGCCAGCATCTCCCGGGCTTTGGAAATAACATGGCAAACATTTTCAACGGCGATCTCCACGTGGCCCTCTCCTCGCTTTATTGATGATGGCCGACTGGTATATTTCGAGCCAGCCTACTTCGAAGGCGACATTGGACAAGATTTATCGCGCGCTTTCAATGCCGTGTCGGCGAAGTCGCTGAACAATCCGTCGACCCCTTGGGCAAAAAAGGCGCAGTACTCGACGATGGGGTCGCCATTATACGCCTGCGCAAGGAATGGCGCGTCTGAGCGGAAGGTATAGGGGTGAACCAGCAGCCCAACTTTGTGGGCCCGCGCAACAAAATCTGTGGGTGCGCCCACCTGCCCCTCCGGCGTAGTCGAAATAATGTAGCCCTTGAAAGGGCCGATACCCGCCGCGTAGGCCTTGATGTCTGCCAGGCCCTGGTCCGTGGTCATTGCGCCGTAGGTGAGCTTTTGGCCAAGCACTTCTTGATCGTAGGGTTGCTCTTCTGGCGACCCCAGAAGCTGAATGAGCGGCACTGATGTCATAGATTTGAGCTGCTTGAGGTTCGCGATTTCAAACGACTGAATAAAAATATTAGCATCTTTCGCGTTGCGGCCCGCAGCTTTCAGTTCCTTCACCAAGGGCGCTTCAAGTGCCAACCCAAGGTTTTTAAAATATGTGGGGTGCTTGGTCTCAGGGTAAACGCCCACAGGCCGACCGGCTGTGTTCGCTAACGCAAGAATTTCCGCAAATGTCGGGATCAGGAATTTTCCATTAGTGGTCTGATTACGCGATGCCAAGCGCTCTTTAGCACGCAGCGTTTTGATTTCAGCTAAAGTGAAATCTTCGCTGAACCAGCCCTGTACCGCACGGCCATCGATTTTCTTTGTTGTTTTGCGCGCTGGAAACTTTTCAGCAACGTCGGTGGTTTCAGTCAAGTCGTTCTCATGCCGGGCGATCAGCACACCGTCTTTGGTGCTGACCAAATCAGGCTCGATGAAATCTGCGCCCATCGTGATCGCAAGCCGGTATGCCTCCAGCGTGTGTTCGGGCAAATAACCGCTGGCCCCACG
>JANLSL010000192.1:0-5554 GCA_031362385.1 Alphaproteobacteria bacterium
CTCGGCGGCTTACATCGAACGCCTCAAAGAGATCGTCAAAATGGGCGATGTATTCCATGGCCTGGGCAAAAGTGCCTTGTTTGGAATTCTCATCACCCTCGTCGGCGTGATCAATGGAACGCTGGTAACTGGCGGCGCAGAAGGTGTTGGCAAAATGACCACACGTTCGGTCGTTATTTCTATTTGCGCCATCATTGTCACCGATATGGTATTCGCTTTTATTGCGACACGCTCATGAGCCAGGCCGCGACGAGCGAGGATAAAATCAACAGATCATCAGACCCAGAGTTGACGACGGCACCGTCCATGATTGAGGTGCGCGATCTGGTCACGCATTACGGCACCCGCAAAATTTTGAATGGAATTAACCTGGTCGTGCGCCAAGGCGAGATCATGGTGATTATGGGCGGTTCTGGTTCCGGCAAAAGTACGCTGCTCAATGCGCTGCTGGGATTGTTGCGGCCCACCTCGGGAGCCATCCGCCTTCTGGGCCAAGATTTGAATGCGATTTCAGACCTTGAGCGCACCAAGCTACGCCAAAAAATGGGTGTTGCTTTTCAGGGCGGCGCGCTATTTAGCTCGCTAAACGTGCTTGAAAATATCATGTTACCTCTGCGTGAGCATACCAAGCTTGACGCCAACACCATGCGCATTATGGCCCGCATGAAAATGCAAGTGGTCAGCTTGGCGGGCTTTGAAAATTTGATGCCGGCGGAACTTTCGGGCGGCATGATCAAGCGGGCAGCCCTGGCTCGCGCGATTGTCATGGATCCGCGTATTCTGTTTTGTGACGAGCCTTCGGCGGGCCTAGACCCGGTCGTGTCCTCGGCCATCGACGAACTCATTTTATTGCTGCGCGACGCCATGGGCATGTCGATTGTGGTCGTGACGCACGAGCTGGAAAGCGCATTTAAAATTGCAGATCGTATTTGTGTGCTGGATAAGGGCCATATCTTAACGGTCGGAACCGTCGAAGAAGTTCGTAATTCAAAAAATGAACGTATTCAGAATTTGCTGAATCGACGCACCGAGGCTGAGATTTTAGACCCGGATGAGTACTTGCGCCGGTTGACGGGGATGCAAAAATAACGGCTTCAGCGAGTGTGCTGGGGCTGGGGGCTAAGGGTTGGGGAAGCGAGCGTACCATGCAGGATAACCGCATCAATTATGTCGTCGTCGGCAGCTTTGTTGCTGCTGTGTTGGCCGTGTTCATCGTCGTGGTCTCGATGTTGGCGGGTCGCTCAGGGGCGACCGATTCTTATTACACAGTCTATGACAACGTCTCTGGCCTAAAATTTGGCACACAGGTTCTTTATGAGGGCTACCAAATCGGCCAAGTTGAAAGCATTGAGCCTGCTCTTGAAGGGCAAGACGTTTCATTTCGGGTCAATTTCGTTGTTAAAGAGGGCTGGAAAATTCCCAACGATAGTGTCGCGCGCGCTTCAGTCAGCGGATTATTGTCGGCGCTCACAATCGACATCAGCGGCGGCCACAGCAAAACGATATTGAAGCCTGGATCATTGGTGAAGGGCGCTTCACCTTCCAATTTCTTCTCTGCATTGTCACAAATTGGCTCTGAGTTCGGCGAGATCAGTGCTGACTCACTCAAGCCGCTGCTGGGCAATCTCAACGCCTACATTCGCAATCTCGATAAGTTGACGATGGAGAACGTGCCCGAGATTCTGGAGAACTTAAACAAAATCTCGAAAGATCTTTCACGCGATATCCCAAAAATTACAGCAAGCTTGGCGCGGACTTCGCAGGCGGTTGAGTCGGGCGTGCTCAAGCCCGAGAATTTGGAACGGATTGATACGATTTTGGTCAATTTAGATAAAACATCTACCAACCTTGCTGGCCTCTCGAATGATCTCGGCCAGACGCGTGATTTGTTGATGACATCGATGAAGAGCATCAATCAAGTTGTGACGGACAACGCAGGCAATGTTGATGATTCGGTGCGCAACTTGCGTTACACGCTCGATACCATTGCGCGCTACATCGATGACATCTCGCAGAATACTGAAGTGACCACGCGCAACATGGCCGA
This sequence comes from Alphaproteobacteria bacterium, assembly GCA_031362385.1. Lineage (GTDB taxonomy): Bacteria > Pseudomonadota > Alphaproteobacteria > Rhodospirillales > Rhodospirillaceae. The sequence continues at coordinate 2,048 of JANLSL010000192.1, forward strand.
GTTCAGCCGCGCTATTCGTGAAAATCCTGGCTTACTGGTTTCGGGTTCAGCGCAGCCCGATCAGTCCAAGACCAGCGGAAAGTGAGGGCGCAGCCATGACCATACTGAACCGCCGCGCATTGATGCTTGGTGTTTCCGCCGCCGCACTTGCCGCGTGCTCGTCAGCACCAGTCCCAACTGATAGTTATTATCGTCTCACGCCTTCAGGGGCCATATCACCGCGCGGCAGCGGCCCACTGAAGGGCATTGCTGAAGTAACACCGATTCGTGGCGAGGGTGTGGTCAACGCGCGCGCTTTGTTGTTCCGAAAGTCAACCTCACAATTGCAGCAGTACAGCTATCACTTCTGGGCTGATGCGCCCGCGGCCATGCTCCAGCGCGCCCTGGTTGATGCCCTGCGTGCCGCGCGTACTTTTGACACGGTGGCGATGCCCGAGATGAAACTGAATCGTGATTACGAAGTGATGGGTTCATTGCGCAAACTTGAGAACGATATCTCGCAAGGGGGGGGCCGCGCGGTTGTTGAGATGGAGCTTGGTTTGCGCAAAGTCAGCGGCAACAAAGTGTTGCTGCTCAAGGTCTACACCGGCGACGTGGCGGCGGCAGGATCAGATATGCCTGCAGTCGTGGCTGCGTTCTCAACCGCGGTCGGTCAAATTCTGGGCCAATTTGTCGCCGAGCTTGGCCAAATTCAGGCCTCAACAGTCGCCTTGCCCTGATGGGTGCGGGACCATAGTATCCGCGCCATCTTGCACAATGCTGCTGAGCTAACCCATTGAAACTTTAGGAGAACCGGTGCGTTACATCAGCACCAGAGGCCGCGCGCCAGAGCTTGGATTCGACGATGTGCTGTTGGCAGGCTTGGCCATCGATGGCGGGCTTTATGTGCCAGCATCATGGCCCAGCTTTTCGGACGCCGAATGGTCGGCCATGGCGGGGCTTGATTATGCCAGCCTGGCTGCACGCATCATCGCACCCTATGTGCGCGGTTCGGTCGTCGAGCATGACTTGCCAGCAATCGCCAAGCGCGCTTATGCGAATTTTACACATCCCGCAGTCGCACCGCTGATTCAGCTTGATTCAAATATGTGGCTGATGGAGTTGTTCCACGGGCCAACGCTGGCCTTCAAAGATTATGCGCTGCAACTCGTTGGTTTATTTTTCGATCACGTTCTCAAAGCGCGCGGCAGCCGCATCACAATTGTTGGGGCGACCTCGGGCGATACTGGCTCAGCGGCCATTGAAGCCTGCAAAGATCGCGCGGCTGTCGATATTTTTATTCTTCATCCGGCGGGCCGTGTTTCCGAAGTCCAGCGGCGGCAAATGACGACGGTCCAATCAGGCAACGTTCATAATATCGCCATTGAAGGCAGTTTCGATGATTGCCAAAACATGGTCAAAGCGATGTTTGCCGATGCGCGGTTGCGCGCCGATTTGAACCTGTCGGCAGTCAACTCAATTAATTGGGCGCGCATCATGGCCCAGATCGTTTACTATGCGTATGGCGCGCTCAGGCTGGGTGCTCCACAACGCCGCGTCGCGTTCTCAGTTCCCACGGGAAATTTCGGGAACGTTTTTGCGGGCTACGTCGCCAAACAAATGGGTCTGCCGATTGCGAAATTTGCTGTCGGCTCAAACCGCAACGATATTCTCACGCGCTATTTTGAAACCGGCGCCATGACGGCAACCGATGTGGTACCAAGTTTAAGCCCATCAATGGACATCCAGATTTCATCGAACTTTGAACGGCTGTTGTTTTCAGCCACCAACAATGATGCCGATGCTGTGACCACGCTCATGAATCGCTTTAAACAAAGCGGAGAATACGCGGTTGATGCTGGCGCGCATGCGCGCATCATGGCGTTGTTTGCCGGTGACCGCCTTGATGACGCTGGCACAAAAGCCACCATGAAAAAACTTTACGCCACAACTGGGCAAACAGTTGATCCACATACTGCCATCGGCATCCATGCGTCGCGCGCCCTGAAGCTTGATGCCAGCATTCCGGTTATAACGCTGGGCACCGCCCATCCGGCGAAGTTCCCCGATGCCGTAGCAGCGGCTATCGGTGTTCGCCCAGCACTTCCAGCGCATTTGGCTGATTTGCTACAGCGCCCCGAGCGCTTCACAAAACTACCCAACAATCTCGATCAGGTAACTGCTTTCGTGCGCCAACACGCACGCAAGATTTAGCATTTAGGTCCTCATGACTGTTCAAGTGACAACGCTCGCCAATGGCCTTCAGGTCATCACCGACCGCATGGATTCGGTTGAAACTGTTGCGCTGGGTGCGTGGGTCAATGTCGGCACCCGGCATGAAACCGCTGAGGTCAATGGGATCTCGCATTTGCTCGAGCACATGGCGTTCAAGGGCACCGCGCGGCGCACGGCGTTGCAAATCGCTGAGGAGATGGACAACGTGGGTGGGCATTTGAATGCCTATACCAGCCGCGACCACACGGCCTATTTCGCCAAGGTGCTTAAAGACGATACTGACTTAGCGGTCGATATCATTTCTGACATTCTTTTGAATTCGACGATGGACGCGGAAGAATTAGAGCGTGAGAAGCACGTTATCGTGCAAGAAATATCGCAAGTGAACGACACGCCTGACGATATTATTTTCGATCGCTTCCAGGCCAAAGCCTATCCTGATCAGCCGATGGGCTGGCCCGTGCTGGGCTCGGAAGAACTAGTGCGCTCGGTCACGCCCGATCGGCTCAAATCATATTTGAACGGTCATTATGCTGCCGAGCACACCATCGTCGCAGCTTCAGGCAATATCGATCACGACACGTTTGTGCGCTCGATTGATCAGGCTTTTGGTGGCTTTCGTGCAAACGCCACCGTCAGTTCGCAGGCCAGCACCTACAGCGGCGGCGAATACCGCGAGACGCGCGACCTTGAACAAGTTCACGTCGTGCTGGGTTTTCCGGGCGTGGCCTATCATGACCCGGATTTTTACAACATCGCGGCCTTGTCTGTGCTGATGGGCGAGGGGATGTCGTCGCGGCTGTTTCAGGAAATCCGCGAGAAGCGCGGCCTGGCCTATTCTATTTTCTCCTCAACCCAGTCGTTTTCCGATACTGGCCTGTTCACCATCTATACCGGCACAGCACCGGGTGATCTGCCCAAGTTGGTGCCCGTGCTGTGCGAGGAAATTCGTAAAGCTGCCGGGACTATCACCCCTGAAGAAACCAAACGCGCGAAGGCACAAATCAAATCAGGCCTGCTGATGTCGCTGGAAAGCCCCTCAAGCCGCTGCACGTCGCGCGCGCGGCAGTTGGTGGTTTACGGTCGTCCGCTGACAACCCAAGAGGTTATTGAAAAGCTTGAAGCGGTTGATGGGGCCAGCATTGCCAAGACGGCGGCGCGCATATTTGCCGGAACCCCCACCATGGCGGCCATTGGCCCGTTGGAAACGCTGGCCTCATTGCCCGAGATTCAGCAGAAACTTCAATAAGTTAAAATCGAACCCTAGTCTGCAAGCCCGCATTAGACTTAACA
>JANLSL010000253.1:0-8462 GCA_031362385.1 Alphaproteobacteria bacterium
AATTAAATGGTCGGCTGGTGCGATTCACTCCGCTGCCGCCGGAATAAATGGGCACGTGTCTTCCTTCTCCACCAAGTCATACGCGAAGATCATCTTGGCCATGCCGCACAGCACGGCCATGATCACGCCTAACTCTACTAACGCACCGTCGGTGAAGTGTTGCTTAGCTCGCGCATAGAGTGCTTTGGTGATGAACCCCTTGGGGTTCGTCAGCGCCATCACATCAGCCAAGGCCAGTGCCGCCTTTTCTTGGTCCGTGAAGGGGCCGTGCTCGTAGTCGGGTAGCGCGTCGATCTGTGCTTGGGTGATGCCTGCGTGCAAGGCGGCAGCTGTGTCAGACCGGTTGCAAAAGGCGCAGCCATGAATGTTGGCGAGGCGAAGACGGATAAGTTCCACGATGGGGCGTGAGATACGCCCGCTGTAGAACACCTTTTTGTAGAAGTCATTCAGGTACCAGTCGTAAATGTAGGGTGCGTTGCCAAACACTTCGGTGAAGGTGGTGTCGCCATGCATCTTCAATGCGCCATCCCACGCGGGCTGCATATGGGCGGGCAGGCGGTCGCGGGGCACGCGGGCCAAAGGGGTGTCGGGCTTCATCGGCAATCTCCTGGTGGGCTGACGCATTGTCGTAGCCATTCTTGAAGCATAGAATATCGATCTTATGTATGTAAGGTATGGCAATGAATCGCAGAATGGCTTTTGGCGGTGTGGGCGTGATCGTGATGGCGCTGGCGGTGCAGGCCTTTGCCCAATCATCAGCGCCTAAGGTGCAAATCAGTGATGCGTGGGTGCGCCTGCCCGCTGAGGGGGTCAGAACCACCACCGCGTATTTTGATGTCGTCAACCTGACGAATACGAATGACACCCTGCTCAGTGCGTCATCGCCGTGGGCTGATCGTGTTGTCATCCAGCATTATGTGACCGTTGGTTACGACCGCAAGGCCAAGACGGTAGCGACGCTTAAAGTTGGCGCAGGTAAAAAGGTTAAGCTGAGTGCCAGCGACTATCACCTCAAGCTCGAAGGTCTGACGCAACCGCTCAGGGCTGACCAAAAAATCCCCATGACCCTGATGTTTGCCAATGCCGGCCGCGTTGAGATTGAAGCGGCAATCTCTAAACAAACACTCGGCAATATGGATTAATGCCACCATGTCCCGCCGTACGCCGTTACCGCCGACGTTTGACAAAGCTCAGCTTCACGATGTTCTGCCGTCGGTGTCGCATGATGAAGCCGCACGCATGAACTTTACCGCCAGTATCTCGGCATTTGTGAATGCGCAGCTTTCACCCGGCGTAAGGTTGGCTTACGAGAAACAGATCAAACCCAATCTGCCCGCGCCGCAATCGGCGACTGACATTCGTGATGCCATGCTAACCCACCCGTTTTATCAAACGTGGGCGGCCTTGCGGCGTAACAATCAAGAGACAGCCAAACAAATCGCACTCGAAATCGCGGCTGTGCGTATGGATGACATCAATGCGCGTACAACTGCACTCAATGCCGGAAAAAATACCTTAGCGCTTGATCCTGCAGTTGTCCCGCCGCTGTATCTGACCCAAGTTGAAAATCATTGTGCGCCCGGCGGCTACTTTGCCACGCATGGTGATGACGATGTGACTGTGGCCGCTGCCTATGAGATTGGCCTGTGGCCCGTGGGGATGGGCTCGTTAGGCCCAGCTGCCGAAGGCGGCGGGCGTGCGGCGGTGAAATGGCTGCGCCAGCGCTTCCCTGACTTTAAACCCAAGCGCATTCTGGATTTAGGGGCGGGCTGCGGTTCCAACACATTGCCGCTGGCTGAGGGATTCCCCGACGCCGAAGTGGTGGCGATGGATGCTGCGGCTCCGTTGATGCGCTATGGCCACGCCCGCGCGCAGGCGATGGGCTATGGCAGCGTTCGCTTTGTGCAGGCGACACTCGAGTCACTTGACCCGAAAGCGCATGGCACCTTCGATTGGGTGCATACAACGATGGTGTGGCATGAAACCTCGGCGGCGGCCTTGCGCGAAGGCCTTAAGCGTATTCATGCCATCTTGAACCCTGGTGGTGTGACCACCCACTTCGAGCAGCCTAACTTCACGCCTGAGACAAAGATGTTTGATCAATTCCTGCGCGATTGGGATGCCTGGTACAACAACGAGCCATTCTGGTCGAAGTTGCATCGGATGGATATGACACAAGAGTTGATCGCGGCTGGCTTTGCGCCAGCACAAATAATTGATGGCAGCGCCCCACCGCTTATTCCACCCGGCAGTTACCCCGCATGGTCGGGCCTGACCAGTCGCCATGAACACGAAACACGCGGGGTTAGCAAAGCCATCGGGCCCGGCAGTTATGACGGGCGCGGGTGGTACGTGTTCGGTGCTGTGAAGTAGCGAAAGCGAAGGAGCTTAGAACCTAAACTTAAACGTCGCAGCGATGGTGTGGCCCAAAAATCCGCCACTCTTTTCAGCGTCGTAATCCAAACTCAGTGACGTGAAAATATCACGTACGCCTAAGCTGAGACCTGCGCCAAAAACGTTCTTATCTGGCGTTTGGCCGATGTTCGTGAACTTGGGCCCACCAGCCGTAAACCGTGCCGTAATGCTGGCAGGGTCAGCGCTCAATTCATGGGCGATGTCGCCACGAAATTCGGCTTCAATCCCCACATCTTGGAAAATCACGAAGCGGCGTTGGGCAATGAAGCCAGCCCCAGCGCGCATCGAATCTTGGGTGCGGGTGTCGTATGTCAGGTTTACCCCGTTGCCGCCACCTGTCTCAGCGTAGCTTTTCTCATTGGTGCGGATATACGACCCACGCAGGTAAGGGGTAAGCCGGAAGTCTGACACTTTGAACATGGTGCCGGTGTCGATGGCGCCACCCATATGGTAGCCGCTCCACTTGCCGATGGCCTCGCGGCTAATGGCGTTAACGAGCACACGCCGGTCGCTTTTATAGGTGTCGTAAGCGCCGCCAAAAATGGCTTGCGTGAATGCTGATCCGCTTTGGTGGCGGCCGTAAAAGTCCAGCTGTGTCGCTGAAACGCGCGTGGCACGGTCGTTTGAGTTCAACTCACGCGGCAAGCTCCATACTTGCGACAAGCTCATGCCGCCTTTGAGTTCTGGAGTGAATTGCTTGTCGATCCCCGACGCAATGCCAACTGAGTATATTCTATATCCTGGCTGTTCTGTTTCGGCGTCACGTTTACCGTAAGACCCAAATTGTTGAATCCAGAACGACGAGTAGTCGGTGCCCGCCGCCAAGCCCGTCGTGCGGGGAATGCCGGCAAGGCGACTGCGGATCACGCCATAGGCAAGGTTTTGGGTGCGTTGTGCCGCATACAATGAGGCGTCGCTGGAATCTGGCAACAGCTGCTTCATCGTGCCTTCGAACGCGGCTTTGGTGGTGCTTGATGCGATGGCTGTGAAGAGTTCGTTATCGGCGGCAAGTGCAGTCAGCGAATTCTCATACAGTGCACCAAGGTTGCGACCCAAGCCCAGCTGCGTTGCCGAGCGGCGCGTGACATCCAGCAGCAGTTGATTGCGATTAGTTGGCGCCACGCGGTACTGGAACCCATAGATATAAGAAGCAGAAGCAGAGCCCAATTGAGAAATGGGAATGCCCAGCTGCAAGTCACCCGCGCTAATCACAGTCACGGTTTGGCTTTGGGTAATCAAGCCAGACAGACGTGTTGTGAGTTTCACGGTCGGGTCGATGACCAAACGACCACTCGCTTCAATCAACGGGCGGCTGGCGTTCTGGCCATCGATCGAGATATCAATCGTGCTCGTACCCGAAATGGTGCCGCTTGAAATGTCAATGCGTCGGCCACCGATAATCGCGATATCTGAATTCGAAACTGAGAGTGTCGTTGTGCCAGCACCGCGCGCAATGCCACCACTGAATTTCGAAGTGCTGTCAATGATAACGCTATGATTCCCAGTGCCAAGGTCGATCCCGCCCGTGAAGGTGGTGTTGCGGATGGTGACCTTGTCGTCACCTGCGCCAAAGCTGTAATTCCCTTTGACGACACCAGCGGTGGAAATGAAAGTGTCATTTCCTGATCCGAACGTTACGTCGCCGGTGAGGGTGCCGCTATTACGAAAATCGATATTGCGGGTCGACTTGCTCATATCAACCGCGAATGTGCGCCCGGTCGAATAGGTATTGAGCAGCGTTTGGAATGTACCGGTATTTTCGAAGTAGCTCAGCGTGCCCGAGTTATCGATAATACCAAAGGCGCTGACGGTGCGCCCGCGTGAGTCGATCGTAAAGTTGCCGGTGTTGATGAATGAGCCAAGCGCGCTGGAGCTGGCGACGGTAATACCTGTCGCGGTCCCGCCAGCAGTGCCTTGGGTTGTTCCTAGAATATTCTCAGTCGAGTCCGCTGCGCGTATCGTGAAATCGCCCGCATTGAAAAAATAGGGCACAGTCGCAAAGGGTCCGATTTCAAGTCCGGTCGCGGCGTTATCAATACTTACTGCGTCGATGTTACCGCCCGCATTACGTATGCCGCCTGCGAGGATTGTGGATTGTCCAACCCCGCCGGTAATCACCATGGTGGTCGAAGCTTTGCCGTTGGTTGATGTCGCCGACTGAATACGCCCGCGCATCGTGATGCTTTCGGTTCCGGTCTGGATACCGATGTTCAAGTTACCAGCGGGGTTGTTTGCGCTGGGCCCGATACGAAATGCACCAAGGATTCCACCCTGTGTGGCCAACACAGAATCCACTGCTGCGCCAACCGGAACCGCCGTGACGGATTCCTGCGCATTCGTCAGCTGATTGCCTTCCAGCAGAACACCCTTCCCAACACTCGACGCAATCCAGAATGCCGGGCCACCTTGAATGGCATCAACGCGCCTGCTGTTTGAATCAAAGAACGCTTGCGCGCCTGTTGAGATGGTTGCGGCTTGTGTTACCAGGCCGCCGACGCCACCAGCAATCAAGATGCCGATAGAATCTTGCCCGGCTGTAGCGATGCTGCCACTGACCGTAAAGTTACCCGTCACATTCTTAGTCGATCTGATGCCCATCGAACCACCGCCCGCGGCGGAGATTGCGGCACCCGACGTGAACGAGCCATTGATGATGCTATCAATGGCTATCCCGAATGACTCGCGCCCGCCGACGGTAATCTGGCTTCCCGCATTAGCGGTGAAGTTGCCTTGCAGTGTTCCGGCCCCCGAGAACAGGACACCAAAATTATTTGCAGCGGTTGTTACGCTGCTGTTGGGGCCAGGCAAATTGATACCGCCGCCCAAAATCACATTGCTGATGATTGTGCGCCCGACATTATTGGCGTCATTGGTGTTGACCAAGAGGCCAGTCGCACTGGTCGCAGCGTCATTACGCAGCGTGCCATTTATAGTCGCGTCATTGCTGCTATCGACAGTGATGGGCACACCGCTTGAGACCGTAATTGTGCCGGCGGCATCAACTGTAATGGCACCAGCGCCCTGACCGTCGCCGGTCGAGGTGCGTAGCGCTGTTGTGCTAGAGGTCGTCACCGTGACCGGGCCAGCCTGAACAGCAATCGGCATGGATAATGCCGTTGTGGTGACCAAAGCTGTCAAAAATGGTGCGCGGAAGGGGCGGCCAAAAGGGCGATAAAAAGGGCTCAAAACCAAGAAAAATCTCCCATCTACTGCAGCGGCGAGGGGCACCCACCAGACCGGACAGAGTAGGTGTCCGATCAGCAGCCCGCCGTCAAGGGTTGGCGTAAGGCCCTAGCCCCCACCCCAGCAGATAAGTTAATGAAATTCATGGAGAAATTAAGGCGAACCGGCCATAACAGGGCAGCAAAAATTGTGCCTGATTGGCCATGACCACTGCTCTGGACCGCCTGCTGCCCCGTTATCAGTTTGTCGAACGCCATCGCATCATCGTGCGGGCGGGGCTTGCAGCCACATTTGCTGTCATCGAAACCGTCGATTTAGCGGACTCATCGTTGGCCCAGGGGTTCATGGCGGTCTGGCGCATGGTGTTGCGACCGTTCCTCAAAAACGTGCCCAATCGGTCCATGACCGTGCAGGATTTTATTTTGCTGTTGCGCGAACCGCCGCGCGATTTGGTGCGGGGTCTGATCACCGGCGTTCCGAGGCGCGCGTGGACTGCCGATGAATTTATCGCCTTCGACCAGCCGGGCTTCAAACTGGCGTGGGGGTTTTGCGTCACTGATCTGGGCGATGGGCGCTGTCGCATCAACACGGAAACCCGCGTGCTGTGTTGCGACGCCAAAACCAAACGCTGGTTCAATTTCTACTGGCTGGTCATTCGCATTCCCTCTGGCCTGATCCGCCGCGACATGTTGCGGATCATTAAACAGCGGGTTGAGGCTACGCCTCAAGCCTGAGCGTTTTGCTTGAAATGGCCCCCTCACCCAGCTGCGGCTAAGCTCGATTGCATCTCGCTAAGCCTTCGCATCCCTCACCCCCAAAAGCTGGGGGCGAGGAATAAATAAAGATCACAAAAACTTCTCCCTCGCCCCTGATTGGGGGAGAGGGTCGGGGTGAGGGGGGGGGTAGTTTCAGACACGAGTAGTTTGTGGAGGCGACTTCGCCTACCCGTGCTTCACCACAACTTTGCCAATGTGCGCCGCAGTGTCGAGATACTCATAGGCCTTGGGCATATCGTCGAAGGCGAATACGCGGTCAACCACTGGCTTCATTTTCACCACTGAAATACACGCCAACATATCTTTCAGCATCTTCACACTTCCAACGGTAATGCCCCCCAGCAGGGCATTTTTAGCAACCAGCGGAAAAACTTGCGGCGGCTGGCTGGCATCAAGCCCGCCAATCAAACCAATCCGCGCCCCAAAGGCTGCGGCTTGCAGTGATTTTGTCAGCGAGCCTGTCCCCACAGTTTCCAATATAATATCCGCCCCATTGCCGCCGGTGGCCGACATCACTTCTTTTTCCCAGTCGGGTGTTTTTTTGTAATTGATCAGAATATCTGCGCCCAGTGCTTTGGCTTTGGCCAACTTCTCGTCGTTGGACGATGTGATCACAACACGTGCCCCGCCAGCCTTGGCAAGCTGCAGTCCGAAAATCGCCACACCCCCGGTGCCTAAAACCAGAACAACATCGCCAGCTTTCATGCGGCCCAGCACGTGCAAGTTATTCCAGGCTGTGACGCCAGCTGAGGATAAGGTTGCAGCTTCCTCCCACGACAAATGGTCAGGAACTTTGGCCAGCGATGCCGCCGGGGCAGAAATGCGCTCGGCTGCCCAGCCATCGCGGGTGTTGCCGTAGTCAGCGCTAAACAAACCTGGCACCCAAGGCCCATCAGACCAGGCGGCGAACATATTGGCGATAACGCGGTCGCCTACTTTCACATTGGTTACGCCAGCACCAACTGCAATCACTTCGCCAGCGCCGTCGCTGAGGGGCACGCGGTTTTCGGGTTTTGGGCCGCCGTATTTCTTTTCCATAATCATCAAGTCGCGGTGGTTCAGCGCACTGGCATACACCTTAATAACGGCGTGGCCTGCTTGAGTGCTGGGCTCATCGCGCGCCACCATGCGCAGCGACGCAATGCCTGTTTGTGTGCCGACTTCCCAAACTTTCACAGTTCACTCCTACGTGTGTTTGATGACGATTTTGCCGATAAACTCGCTATCCATCATATATTGATAGGCCTTATTGGCCTCGGCAAATTTGAAAGTCTTGTCGATCACTGGCTTGGTCCCCGTAGTGTCCATGGCCTTCATCAAATCAGCGAACATGCGCCGACTGCCTGACGTGATACCTTTCAGCGTTAGGTTTTTCAGCAGCAACGGCCCGGTGTTCGGCGCAGCTTCGGCGCGGCCGCCTAAGCCACCCACCAAACCGATGCGGCCATTGGGCGCGCACGCGGCAAGTGACTGGCTGAGGGTGGCTAAGCCGCCGGTTTCAACCACAATATCAACGCCGCGATTTCCCGTGGCAGCCAGAATGGCTTTTTCCCAATCCGGCGTTGTCTTGTAATTGACGGTGATATCGGCACCAAGTTTTTTACAGCGTTCAAGTTTTTCGTCTTGCGACGAGGTAATGGCAAAGCGCGCGCCGTTCATTTTGGCAATTTGCAAAGCGAAAATTGAAACTCCGCCCGTACCCAAAGCCAGAACAGTGTCGCCGGCTTTTATTTTTGCAAATGCTTCAATCACTGACCACGCGGTAACTGCTGCCACCGCCAAACATGCGCCGTCTTCATAACTGAATGATTTGGGAATTTGCAGCAGACATGCGGCTGGCACCACAACGTGTTGGCCCAACATGCCATCGATGGTGCTGCCCAAGTCAGCGCCAAAGAAGCTGGGGTCAAAATCACCCTCAAGCCATGGTGTGAAGTGTGTGCCGGTAACACGGTCGCCGACTTTCACGTTGGTCACACCCTCGCCAATGGCAATCACATCGCCAGCGCCATCTGAAACGGGAATGCGTGTGGGGGGGCGTGTGCCCAGATACTTGCCTTCGGTAATGGCAATATCGCGGCGATTCAA